>CALLPZ010000245.1 GCA_938015405.1 uncultured Pseudanabaenaceae cyanobacterium | reverse complement strand
CGCCTCACTGATTGGTGTGGTTGCCCTGGTGTCCGTGGGGCTGGGTTTTCTGGCGGAATGGGTCTGGGGCTATCCCCTGGGCTTTAACCCGTTGATTGGAACCATTGGCCTGATTGGCGTTGCGGTGAACGACTCGATTACGGTGTTGACTGCTTTAAAAGAAGATCCTCGCACCCACCAGGGAGATGCCCAAGCCATTCGCGAGGTCGTCATGCATGCCACTCGTCACGTGTTGACGACAACGATGACGACAGTGCTGGGCTTTTTGCCATTGATCTTGGGAGGTGGAGCCTTTTGGCCACCCCTAGCCGTGGCGATCGCGGGAGGCGTTATGGGTGCAACGCTGTTGGCACTCTATTTCGTGCCTGCGGCTTATCTGTTATTGGTTCAGCGGAAGAGCCGAAGAAAAGTAAGCTTTGCCCTAGCGGGAAATGATGACATGAAGACCATTTCTCAACCCACTGGAGTTACTCAGTAGCAGTATAAAAAAATACTATAATTCCCTGTTCCATTCTGTATTTTAGGTTTAATGATGGATCTCTGACTAAAATGCTATAGAGTATACTATATAGAATATTTAAATCGGGTTAGAGTCATGTTTAAGAGTCTATCTGGCTATTCAAACTCAACGCTAAAGTGCTTTTTGTTACAAGCCCTGTGAGGCTGCATCAGGCTTTCTGGCGATTGTCTAACCCCTTGCCCGAAAGCTAGAACAGGGCACTTTGTCGCTTTTTTGGTGAGTAAGTTATAGTCTTAAGAAATTAAGGCCTGGCTACTCAAATAAGGTCTCGGTTCAGCAGCTTGTGATGGTCTAAATGTATTTTCATTTAGATTTTTTGCTATCCGGGCCTCCTGAATTCATTGGTTTGCTCTGGTATCACAGACGCTCGGAGGAATTGCAAGAGTCAACAAATTTCCAAGCTTGGTAACGAACAGATTCTGGATTAAGTCTGGCGTCACTCATTCTTGAAAGTTGCTTGAGAGCTTCGGCTTAAGACAATTAGATTGGGTTTTCGCTGCAGTGTGCTTCTCATAGATTTGATGGCTGAGGTTTGGGCTTCTGAAGTTTTTAGGAGTTCGATTTGAAATACTTGTCCCTCCCTTTTGATTAATTAATCGAAAGGGATATTGCATCCCAGATGTCATAGATTTATGCCTTCACTACAAAAAATTGACTGTTCTAGGTTTGATGAACTCTATCCTCTGCTGGAATTATTTGATTCTCCGTTGAGCAAAGACTTGTGGAAGACGCTCTTTGACTATCAATGGGCTCGCTCTGAAGACTACTGCGGCTATGGCTTGTTTGATGATGGCGTTCCTGTGGGATATCTCGGGATGCTCTTTAGCCAGCGGACCATCGAACAGCAGACGCATCATTTCTGTAATTTGACCTCATGGATTGTTCGACCTGATTATCGCAGTCATAGCTTGTCTATGATGATGCCTATCATGAGGCTCAAAAATCATACCGTCACTGACTTAAGTGCGAGTGAGACGGTCATCAAGCTGTCTGAACGTCTAGGATTTAAGTACCTCGATAAAACCGTGCAGGTTTTACTACCCTTACCCCTGGGACTAGGTCAGTCAAAGGCTCAAACACTTCGCTTCTATCAAGATGATGAGATTTCAGATCTATCACTAACAGACTCTGAGCAGAGGATTTTCGAAGATCATCGCCGTTACAGCGATTGTCATCAGCTTGTGATTCAGGTGACCCCTAATGAGTATTGTCATGTGCTCTACACCGTACACCCTGACTCTAAACTGTCGTATTGCCACATTCAGTCCATCAGCAATATTGAAGTCTTTGAGCGCTATCAGGCAGACATTCGAAAGTGTATTGGTCGCGCTGCTGGTATCTCCCTTATTGTTGTCGATTCTCGATTTGTTGCATCGTTAAAGTTGCCATTGAGTGTTGAGATTCCTGTGGGTTCTCCCCGGATCTATCGATCAAATACATTGCAGGCAGCCCAGGTAGATAATCTTTATTCAGAGTATATTCTGCTCGGTCTTCGTAGCTTAGGAATACGAGAAGTTTTGCTCGATACTTTCCCTGCTATTCGGCAGTTGAAGCACTTGCGTCCACAAAAATCACCGGAGCCGATGCTCAAAAGTGGTTGATCATGAAATAAGGTATTCATACAATTGAATATAAATCTTGAGCAGTCAAGATTTAATCATTTAATAAGTTCGATTTTAAGGAGATTGTGATGCTGGTTGAAGAGAAGACATCCGCGACTCGTGAAAAAGTCCGTGAGTTTTTGTTTGAAAAGTTTCCGGCATGTGGCAAGAACGAATTAAAAGATAACGAGTCTTTGATTGAGACCGGAATTGTCGATTCCATGGGCATGCTGGAACTGGTTGTATTCGTCGAATCAGATTTTGGTGTGGAAGTGGATGAGATGGATCTGGTCCCTGAGAATTTCGAGTCCGTTGAAGCGCTATCGAAATTTGTTGAATCCAAGCTGGGGAACTAGATTCTGATGGATTACCTGCTTCACCACATGCTGGATACCAGTGCTCAGCGATTTCCTGAGAAAGAAGCACTGGTTCATAATCAAGAACGCCTTAGCTTTGCTCAAGTCACTCGTCAAGCGGCAGGTTTAGCCAACGGTTTACGTGAGGCTGGTCTCCAGCGTGGTGACAGGGTTGGGATCTATCTCAATGCTTCAGTGCCCCAGGTGCTGTCTATCTTTGGGACATCCCAGGCTGGTGGAGTTTTTGTACCCATCAACACTCAGTTGATGCCTGAGCAAATCGTCCACATCGCTTGTGATTGTCAGATCAAAGCTTTGATTGTGACGGCATCCAAGCTGGCTAGCTTGGGCAATTGTATTAAGGAGATCTCCTCCTTAGAATTTATCGTTGTCGTTGCTGACGATGAGTTGCCCAGCCTGGGACTACCCATCCACGATTTCGAAGCGCTTTGTCAACGAGATCCTCTGACTCGCCAGGATGATGTCGCCATTGGTAATGATTTGGCATCCCTCCTCTATACCTCTGGATCGACGGGCAAGCCAAAGGGCGTCATGCTGAGCCATGCCCAAGTCATGGCTGGGGCTTCCATCGTTTCGGATTATTTGAGCATTACTGACCGCGATCGCATCCTAGCCGTGCTGCCCTTTAGCTTTGATGCAGGCTTGAACCAGCTCACGACTGCGTTTCAGCAAGGTTCGACATTGGTGCTGATGACCTTTGTCTTTGCCCGCCAAATTGTTCAACAGTTAATCAAGGAAGAGATTACAGCCTTGGCTGGGGTGCCTACCCTGTGGAGCTTGCTAGCCCAGCCCAGCTCTAGCTTGCACAAGCATCAGCTCACCCATCTGCGCTATATCACCAACACGGGTGGCGCCATGCCCGAGAGCATTTTGGGCCAGCTGCGGACGTTGTTGCCTAGCACGCAAATCTTTCTCATGTATGGGTTAACGGAAGCATTCCGTTCCACCTATTTGGACCCTGCTCAAGTGGACCTGCGTCCCACTTCCATGGGGAAAGCGATTCCCAACACTGAGATTTTGGTCATTAATGATCAGGGTGAACAATGTGCACCGGGTGAAGTGGGTGAACTTGTCCATCGCGGCCCCACTGTGTCGCTGGGCTATTGGCAGCGGCCTGAGTTGACGGCTGAACGGCTACGGCCCCATCCCCTATTGCCCCCTGGTCTCGCTGAAAAGGAACTGGTTTGCTACTCAGGCGATTTGGTGAAAACGGATGACGAGGGCTTCCTCTATTTCGTGAGTCGAAGAGACGCCATGATTAAGTCGTCGGGCTATCGCATTAGTCCTAGCGAAGTGGAAGAAATTCTTATGCGGAGTGAGCAACTGCAAGCTGCTGCGGTGATTGGTGTGAAAGATGAGGTTTTGGGGTACGCCGTCAAAGCCTTTGTCATCCCGCGTGCGGAGGTTGAATTAGATGCCGAAGCCCTAACCGCATTTTGCATGGAAAACATGCCCCGCTACATGGTGCCTAAGCATATTGAAGCCCTAACGAGTTTTCCCAAGGGCACCAGTGGCAAAGTTAATTACCCCGCTCTACGCCGTCGTGAAGGAGAAGCCTAATGGATCATGTTCAAGCGCTAGTTGATCAGTATTTTGACCGCTCAAACGGTGTTTTACA
>CALLPZ010000244.1 GCA_938015405.1 uncultured Pseudanabaenaceae cyanobacterium | reverse complement strand
AATCATATTCCTGGTGTCAATGGCGATGTGGCCCCACTCCGACCCATCTCGAACTCGGTTGTGAAACGCATCTGCGGCGAATATAGTGAGCGGGAAGCTGCTTGTGAAACTAGCTCGATGCCAGGGTAACTCTTTGAAAAGCCTCCAAAAGGCCTGCTGAACAAATATTGTTCAGTAGGCCTTTTGGTATTGGGGAGTCTTTATATGAGAGGCTGTAAAGCCTTGAGCCTTCAGCTTGTAAATCTGTTGTGTTACCAGTGCGAATCGAATTCTGCTTTACCAACTTTAGTTGTGTAAATCATGATTTAAAGCGATGTTTGCCCATTCAACTTGCTTCATATTCGAAAAATATAGTGTTTGTAGTCGATAGGGAGCTCCATGGCATTTCCCCGTCTGCAGCAGATACATCGCATGATTCTTCTCAGTTCTCTCCTTAATGTTTGGCAGGACTTCGCGGGGGCCGCAAAGACTACTAGAAGCGTTGTAGATTCCTTCTACTTACTTGTGTGCTAGATGACGTGTTAAGTGATACCTTTACCATCTCACATTGTCCTGATGGTTGGTTGCGCATTTGTGCTCATGGTTTATGAACAGCAGGCTAGGCCATATTGATTCTCAAATAATGAGATGAGCTAGAGTTACAATGCCATAGCTATTATATGGCTGAATTTTTAACGGCTGAAAGTTGTCTTTGCTTGGTAGGATTTTCGGACTTCGAAGCTATTAAATCTCATATATTGCTGCTTTAGGAACAAATCTTTGTGCATACCCTGCTGCCAGGCGTTGGTGGGCTTTATTCATCTATAGAGCTCATATGCCGTCAGTTTAGCGAAGCAGCCCAGTGACTACTATTGATTAGCTTTGTCCTCTTTTGCTGCTGACATGAGATGCATATTTATGAGTTTTTTATTGTCTGGAAGAACTCGTTAAAAATGTTGATTCATTGAGTGATAGATAAATTTTCTATCTCCTGCTTTCAATTTATGGGTGAAGAGAGTGCCCCAGGAAGTTGTTGTTAACCTTTGGAAGGTGACTTGCCTTAAGCGGTAAAAACTCAAGATATTTGGTGATTTTGTTCTGAATAGCTAGCTTTTGTTTGCCGACTGCACGCGCTTGACACCTGTGATAATGTAAATAAACGTAACGAGTATTAGAGCCTTTGCTGCGACATGACTTTGCTAGGGGCATTGCCGGTATAACTCACACCAAGTCTGAGTTGGTGGTTAAGGTTCGCCGCGTTGCTGAAGATGAATCGCCTGTCTCTTTGCCTACAGGCATGGGGTTGGGTCTTTTTTTGGTGTCTGTACCAGTGCTCTTGCAAGCGCCTCTGGTCCGATTTTTGCCTTGGGTAAGCTTAGCTATGATGCTGCCGTTGTATCTGGGGGCATCTTGGATGCTGCGGCAGCCGAAATGGCGTTGGTGGGGAGACCTATTGCTAGGCTTTGGCTGGAGTTGGCTCGCCGGGACTGTTTACTGGGGCTGGCTTCGCTTTGAGCCGCTTTGGCATTTACCCATTGAAGCTATAGGTCTACCCTTTGCGCTTTGGGCACTTTGGAAGCGTCGGTTTCTGGTGGGTCAATGTTTCTATTTGGGCTCGTTGCTCGGTACCGTTGTCACGGACGTGTATTTTTACTGCTTGGACTTGATTCCCTACTGGCGTCGTTTGATGACTGCAGAGGTCCAAGATTCCCTGCCTATTCTTAGGGCTGCAGGTGAGTTGGTAAAAACTGAGCTAGGTTTTCTGTGGGCTCTGGGTTTGCTAACGCTGTTGTTTTCTGTGGCGACTATCGCTTTACGTACGCGAGCTTTGCACTGGTGGGTCTTTGCTGGAGCAGTGATTGGAACCTTGCTCGTCGATGCTTTATTTGGTGCTTCTGCTCTGTTGTAGTGGAGGCTTGGACGGAAAACTGAGAATTTGCGCAGAATATCACTAGCTGCTTGCGGGTTGCTTTTGTTACTCTGTAAAAAATAGACTAGTATGCATTGGCTGCTGTCATCTCGGTTTTGCCAGATTGGACAGCTCTGATTGAGTCAGTCTAATGTTACAAATTTGACTCCCTCTTCTGCTTTAGAGCCTTGTTGCGCAGTGAAGCCAATTCCCCAGCTTATTCTGAAGTCAGCGAATGGTGAGCGGCAGTTGCCGCTGATTAATGACTACTGCTGGATGATTGGCCGTAGTGAAGATAACGATATTGTTTTCAATGATCGTTGGATTTCTCGCAACCATGCGATGTTGCAATACATGGGACAGGGGGAGGAAGGCGAAGACGGCGAGTATTACCTAATTGATTTGGGAAGCCGTAACGGAACTTTCATCAATGGTCGACGTGTCAGTATCCCGGCGATTCTTCGCCATGGTGATCTACTCATGTTTGGGCAGACTGAAGCTGAGTTCTCTAATCCCAAGCATGGCCAAGAGAAGCGCGCGCTGAAGGGGGTTCAGGACCATACCGCCACAGCGACTTTGCACATGCGTCGTTTGATTTCGGTTTTGGTCGTGGATATTCGTGACTTTACGGTTCTGACGCGGCAAATTGATGAAAGCACTTTGTCAGAATTGATCGGTAGCTGGTTTCGTCAGGCTGGACAGATTATTCAGCGCTATGGCAGTTGGGTCGATAAATATATCGGTGATGCTGTAATGGCCGTTTGGATCCATGGTTCCCAGCATATTGAGGAAGAGGAGGTGCTGCGCATCTTCAAAGCTTTGAATGAGATTCATCAAATGACTGAGGATTTGCAGACTCAGTTTTCTTTGCCGTTCCCATTGAGAGTAGGCGCTGGAATCAACACTGGCTATGCCATGGTCGGTAATACTGGTTCTGGCGATCGCCCCGACTACACCGCTTTGGGCGATACGGTGAATGCAGTGTTTCGTCTAGAAGGCTCCACCAAGGAGATTAAGACCGACATTGCATTGGGATTAGAGACGTACCGCTACGTAACCAAGTATTTCCCCTCCTATGCGAAGTCTTTCGATGAGAATTCGGTCAATCTGAAGGGTTACGATAAGCCGACCTTGGCTTATACCTGCTCGTTTAAGACCTTGAACGAGACCTTGCATTCTCCTCAGCTAACTTAGCCGCACAAGTGCAAAGTTATACCCTGCTTAGAGCTGGATTAGCGATGTCATAGCTTGTTCTGGTCTCGTCTGAGTCACTTTAGCGTCTTCTATTAGGACTATTGGCTCGTCAGTCTGTTGATTGATTAGGCTTCTAGGACTGACTTGGATGAGGCTCGATTGTTTCGCTGCACATCGGGGCTTGATTGATGCTGGCTTCTTAGCAGTGTTTTGTATGGAGAGTCCTATGGAGTGGTCACTTCGGAGATTGTAAACACTCCTTAATATGGGGCTGGAGTTTCTCCTGACGGGTTCAGGCGTAATGTAATGTGGATCAATAAATGCTCGGTCCGAAGCTGCTGTGCATTTGCTTGTTGGTAGAACCGTCTATCACTGGGCCGCCAGGGTCTTTTACTTTGGTCGAGCCGCTGGGCTTTATGGCTTCATGCTGTACTTCCTGGGTTAATGGCAGTTTTGCTAGGGCCGCCTTCTCGGTTGTTGGCTCGCAGCAGTCTGAGAGGATGGGCGTAACTTTAATAAACGTCGGGAGGACGAAAACTCGAATGAAAAAAGTACTGAGCTTTTCATTGTTTCTGGTCCTGTTGGTAGGCACCATCTTCGGTATGCCTCGTCCGCAGTTTGCCCAGGCGGCAGGCCTAGATTTTGCTTCTGTGTCGCCTGTCTTGGCTGCGGTGGAAGGCTTGAAGAACGAGGCTGATGCCAAATTGGTTGAAGCTGCTGGTAAGTTGGATTTGAACAACGTTAACGTGCGTGCATTCCTGGAACTTCCAGGTATGTATCCCACAGTGGCACGTAAGATCATTGCTGCTGCCCCTTTTGACAGCGTTGATGATGTTTTAGATATCCCTGGCTTGTCTGAGCGGCAGATTTCGACCATCACTAAGTACATGGATCAGTTCACCGTGACTGAGCAGGTCTATGCACTAACTGATGGTGATGATCGCATCAACAATGGTGTTTATCGCTAGTCATTCGTTGTGATTTGGCTTGTCCTCTCGCTCTAAGCTGGGGTAAAGCTTGATTCGCTGTCCTCCTGAGATGGCTAGGCGAAACTGAATAATAAAAAGGCCAGTGTTCTTGTGAGAATATTGGCCTTTTTATTGACTATGCCCTTTCGGTTACCGCGCAGAGCAAGGGGGCATAACAGAAAATCACCAGCCATCCCGTTGTCTTAGGTTCTGCGCCAATTGGCATGCCCTGCTAGTTGGGGATCTTGGACTGGAGGTGATGACGGTATGCTCAAAAATCCTGATGAGCAGGAGGTTTACTATACAATTGGCATCACTCTTATATTGGGTAGCTTCCTTTGAGTATTGCTACGGCACGATCGCGAGAGACCCCCAAGAACGAATACTGGGATGTGATTGTGGTGGGAGCTGGCGCCGCAGGGCTTTATACGGCTCTGTGCTTGCCGGAGCATTATCGAGTTTTGCTGTTGACGAAGGATGAGCTGCGCCTGTCTGCGAGTGACTGGGCCCAGGGAGGCATTGCGGCGGCGATCAATCCCCAAGATTCTCCACAGCTACATATTGATGACACTCTCGTTGCTGGAGCAGGTCTCTGTGAGCCTGAGGCAGTTAGTTATTTAGTTCGTCAGGCGGGTGTCTGTATTGATTCTCTAGTTTCTTTGGGGGTTGGCTTTGACCGCAAGGGACCAGAGCTGGCGATGACCCGAGAGGCGGCTCACTCCCGTCCCCGTGTTTTGCATGCGGCGGATCGAACTGGCCGTGCTGTCGTGACCACTCTGGCTGAGCAGGTGTTGCAGTGTCGCAATATTGAAGTGCGCTCCCAATCTTTCATTTTGCAACTGTGGCTGGATGAGGCGAGGGCTTGTCAGGGTATAGCCCTCGCTTGTGAGGGTGAGGTTCAGTGGATTAGGGCTGGTGCGGTGGTCTTGGCGACGGGCGGTGGGGGGCAGGTGTTTTCCCAAACCACTAATCCGACGCTGAGCACGGGGGATGGCGTTGCGATCGCCCATCGTGCAGGGGCCCAGTTAAGAGATTTAGAATTTTTTCAATTTCATCCCACTGCTCTGAATGCTCTCGGTGCACCTCGCTGTTTGATTAGCGAAGCTGTGCGGGGAGAAGGTGCCCATTTGGTTGATGATGAGGGACGAAGATTTGCCTTTGACTATCACCCCGATGGTGAATTGGCTCCCAGGGATGTGGTGAGTCGGGCTATTTTTCAGCATTTGCAAAACACAGGCCAGCATCATGTTTGGCTGGATATGCGCCCTATTGATGCAGATCAGCTCAACCGACGATTTCCAAACATTCTGAGAGTTTGCCGCCGCTGGGGGATCGACCCATTAGAGCAACCCGTTCCGATCTCACCTGCTGCCCATTATTGGATGGGAGGGATTACGACGAACCTCCAGGGACAAACGTCTGTGCCGGGCCTCTATGCGGTGGGGGAAACGGCGAGCACTGGTGTTCATGGTGCAAACCGCCTGGCCAGTAATTCTCTCTTGGAATGCATCGTTTTTGGACGAGAGCTGGCTCAGCTGAAGTTGCCTGTTCGAGATGTGGCTGAGGTTGAAGCTTTGGAGATGGGAGTTCTCGAGGCGCCTCCGATGGAGGCCGAGAACGAAGCAGGCGAGCCGTTTGTGCCAATGAGCGATGAGGAAATTCCTACATTGTTGGAGGATTTGACGAGACGCCGATGTCAACTTGCAGAATCCCTCTGGCAAGGCGCTGGTATTTGTCGGGAGCAAGCGGGGCTTGAGGTCAGCATCCACCAACTTCAAGTTTGGCGGGAGTCCTTTGAAATTTTGCCGATGACCCGACAGTTGCGTCAGCTGAAGCCAGGGCAATCAGTCAATTTGGGGGATCTAGACCCTGCAGGTTGGGCTGAGTTGCTGCGAGCTTGGGGAGAGTTGGACAACCTCTTGGTGGTGGGTTGGCTGATTTTGAAGAGTGCGGAATTTCGTCAAGAGAGTCGAGGTGGCCATTATCGTCTGGATTTCCCCAAGACTGAATCTCAATGGCAGGCCCATACGTTAGTTGATTTCGTGGATGGCCAGGCACAGTGGCAACGCTCACCTGTGTCCAAGTCGTAATGAGCATTGCGCTGGTCTTGGGGAGAACCGTCGTGTTGCTTATTCCTTCTGGGTGGCGATGGTGTGGTCACTCCAGAGGAGTATCAACCTGGGAAGTTCTGTGGGCCTTCGTAGCCTGAGGCTTCGGCCAAGTCTTTGAGTTCCTGGGTGCCACTAATGGTTTCACCGTTCACAATCCAGGTGGGGTAGCTGTTGACCTCAGCTGCTTTACATTGGTCGGGATGGGCATTGCTGCCTTTGGCATCGCATTCGACGTAGGGCAGATCGTCTAGAGCTGCTGACCCGAAGAGTGATTTTTGGTCATGACAGTGGGAGCACCAATAGGCTCCGTACATTTTGGCTCCAGTGCGGTTGAGGTGTTGGGCTAGGGCAATGCTGCTGGGGGTTGAAGCGGTTGCTATGGCTGCACCGTTATAGCCGCTATTGCTGGGTGCTTCGGTGGCTAAGGAGGAGGGATTGGTGGAGTTGATTGCGATCGCGCCAAATCCGACCAACAGTGCCACCAGAATGCCGTCAAAGCCAAGCTTGCCCCAGTCTTGCCAGCGCTTGCCAACGAGTGTGGTTAGCCAAAGTCCAAGAGATAGAGTGGCAGAAGCGATGCAGTACACACACAGAACTTGGAGCTCTGAGACTAGCAAAAACATTAGATAGCCACTGAAGGCTGCCATGGCTGTGGTTAGCCAAAACAGAGGCATCCACGTTTTTTCATGCCAGTGCTTTTGCGCTTCTTCATCTCCAATGAATCTGGGTAGCAAAGCTAGGAGCGCCACGAGCAGATAGGCACCTAGACCAAATAGAGGCAGAGGAATGCCCGAAACTTCTGCATAGCTGCTATTTAGAACTGTTTCACAGCCTTCTGTTGGACAAGCAGCATTGCCACCCGTGAGTTTGATGACTGTGAGGTAGCTCGTAATTGCAGCTCCTCCTAGGGATAGGACAGTCAGAGTGGGTTTGGCCCAGGGGGCTGATGAATCGCGACGAATCATGGGAAATGAGTCAGCAGAAGAAGCAAGTATAGAATCGGCAGATGGGCTTCAGAAGAGAATGCCAGCAGTGGCGATGGCTGAGATTAGACCGCTGCAGGTGTCGTTGTCTGCGGGTTAGCGGTTGTGCGAGAGGGGACTGCAGCTACCGCCTCCATAAACTGTCCAACGCGTACAGGGTCAATCGGGTTTTTGAGTTTGCCACCACGTTTGAGGGAGGAAGACACAATCACTCCGTCTGCCACTGGCTTCAGGGTGGCAATGTTGTCGAGGGAGGCTCCGCTACCGATGAAAATGGGCGTATCGGGTGCTGCGCTGCGGGCCAGTTCCAAATCCTCTGGGTTGGGGGGATGGCCCGTTGCCGAGCCTGAGAGGACGACTGCATCGGCGAGACCTCTCTCTACTGTATCTTTGACCGCGATGCTGAGGTTTGGAGTGCTGATGGGGTGAGCATGCTTGACCATGACATCAGCCATGATTTTCACATCGCTGCCCAGTTCCCGACGGAACCGCAATAGCTCATGGGCGCAGCCTTCGATGGTGCCCTGGTCTGTGGCCATGACGCCGCTGAGGACGTTGACTCGGATAAAAGCAGAATTGGTACAGCTG
>CALLPZ010000243.1 GCA_938015405.1 uncultured Pseudanabaenaceae cyanobacterium | reverse complement strand
ATGACGCCGTTGAGCCTGGTTGACTTGCCCGGCAAAGGACAGCCTTGGAATGATGCTTTATTTGCCCAACCCCATCGACTCAATCGTTATGGTGCGGCGGTATTAAGCTGGCAGATTGGTCAGTCTCTGGATGAGCAATTGTTAAGGACTCTGCGATAAGCGGCTTTCTGGGTGACTAGGACATCTGGATTACGTTGCAGAGTTTGATGTCTGGGTCGCTGAAGGGTCTACATTGAAGGCTGATGTTGCCTTTAGTATGGGATCCATGGTGTTTTTCGAATGGCTGGCGATCGCCTGGAGACGACAGATCGTTCCAGATCGGCTGTTTCGCTGGAGCCGCAAGGTTTTGGTCGCGACTGGGCTGAGCTTCTTTCTCTGTGGTTTTCTAGTCCTGGGTGTTGCTGCGCCTGCTCAGGCTTCGATCCACACCTATCCCGAAACGGAACAGATCACCATGTACCGTTCCCGCCTTAGCTTGCGGGATGACCAAGAACTGGCTTGGCAAACCATCTTGTTTAAGCGGGTCAAAGATGGCCAGGTCATTGATTTCAATCTTCGTCTGATCAGCTTTCCTGGCCAGTTGGAACTCAGCCATCCCCAGCCTTTATTGGTTCAGCAAGATAGTCGCACGAGCTGGGAGCTGGTCGACGAAACCCTGCTGGATCCCCAATTGGAATGGTCCCAGAGCAGTTTGGCCCAATACGATGCCAAACCGCTACTCCTCAACCTGGAGCGACCGATCCCTTTAACTATGACGATTGCTTTGAATGATGAAGATCGGCGGGAGCTGTTAGTGCCTCCCTACGTGGTGAAGGAGTGGCTTCAGCTACAGGACATGCCCCTGAATTAGTCTGGCTAGCCTGGTAGGGCAATGGCTCAACTTGCCTAAAAGGCTTGAAAAGCCTCTCACAGACTGAGGTTTCAGGTTTAATCGCTCCAGGCTGCAACAAACTTGGATGACTAGAACTATATATTTGCGTCGCGAATGAATTTAGGGTGAATGCAGTGGCGTTTTTGCCTCACGGTTACACCATTTAGAACAAGCTAGTGTGAGGGTCGGTTTTCTCCCCTCGGTTTTTGCCGGTTGGCTGAGCATCTGGGGGCGATCGCGGGCAATCTGAGTTCAGGAGTGCAGCCCTTGGTTGTATCTTCGGCTTTCTAAAGTTGCCAATGGATGTCCATGGCATCTTTCCTCTAGCGAGGGTTGCGGATTCAGTGCTTGAAGGAAACATCCCTTGGGGCTAGGTCTTCTTCATCTTCCTGGCGATTCTCAGACTGAAGGCATTCCTTTCCTGTGCAAATTCTGCTGGGAAAAATGTCTCGCCTGGAACAGCCCAATGGCGCTCTAGGCCAATGGTCATCAGGCACATCGGTATCTATGCCATGTCCCTACTGGATCGGCCGGACTCTTAACCCCCCTAAAAACTACGGCTCTCCCCACCACCCAGTTTGGTGAATCATCGCTAAAGTGTTCGTAAGGAACCTTAAGAAAGCTTAATTGTTGAGGCAAGCTGGGCTCACATCCCGGCCCTATCCATTGGTGAGGCAATCAAAGACCCCATATGTTTGAGTACTTTACCGACCGTGCCATTGCTGTAGTTATGCTTGCCCAAGAGGAGGCTCGCCGCTTAGAGCAATCCTCTGTGGGAACTGAGCAGCTACTGCTCGGTATTTTGCGCGAGCAAACGAGCCTTGCGGCCCAGGTCCTCGCTGAGATGGGTGTGGCCTTGGATGATGCCCGAGAAGCAGTCGAAAATATTTCTGGTCGAGGAACAGGGCCTGTTCCAGCCGAGATCCCCTTTACCCCTAAGACCCGTCAGGTGCTAGAGCAGGCGCTCCAGGAAGCCCGTCAGCGCCAACAACGTTTTGTGGGGCCTGAGCATGTGCTGCTGGCTGTGCTCTCCCGCGACGATACCGTGGCAGCGCAGGCACTGGGCAAGCTCAATGTCTCTGTAGAAGAACTCCAGATGGAGCTCCTAGATGCCATTGAAGACACCTTGGTGGCAACAGTGGGGGGTGGCGAAGGGGATTGGCAGCAAGAGAGTCGGCCCCGTCGCCAGGGCAAGACGCCCATGTTGGAAGAATTTGGCACCAACTTGACAGAAAAGGCCTTGGCTGGCCAATTGGATCCCATTGTGGGTCGCGACGTTGAAATCGAGCGCGTCATTCAAATTCTCGGTCGCCGCACCAAGAATAATCCTGTGCTGGTGGGCGAGCCTGGTGTGGGCAAGACAGCCCTCGCAGAAGGCCTGGCCCAGCGGATTGCCAACGAAGACGTCCCACCCTCCATGTTTGGTGTTCAGGTGGTGAGCCTAGACTTGACCGGCATGGTGGCGGGTACCCGCTTCCGGGGGGAATTTGAGGAGCGCTTGACCCAGCTTCTGGCTGAGATGCGTGAGAATCCCAACACGGTTCTGGTGATTGATGAGATTCACACCCTCATGGGGGCAGGTGCCATGGGCGGCAGCATGGATGCTGCCAACCTGATGAAGCCTGCTTTGGCCCGGGGTGAAATTCAATGCATTGGTGCTACAACCCTGAGTGAGTTCACTCAGTATATTGAGAAGGATGCTGCCCTGGAGCGTCGCTTCCAGAAAGTCATGGTGGGTGAGCCTGATTTGGGAGACACCCTGGAGATTCTGCGCGGTGTGCGTCATAGCTATGAGTTGCACCACCGCCTAACCATCACGGATGAGGCGTTAGACGCTGCAGCGAGCCTGTCCGAGCGCTACATTAGCGATCGCTTCCTCCCTGATAAGGCCATCGACTTGATTGATGAGGCTAGCTCTCGGGTGCGCCTGCGCCACAGCCGCTCCAAGGCGGACCGTGAGCTACGCCTCCAGCTTGGCCAAATTCTCGATGACAAGCAGGGCTCCATTCGCTCCCAGGACTTTGCCAAGGCGGCTGAGCTGCGCGAGCGTGAGGTTCAGCTAGAGGCCCAAATCCAGGGTCAGCTGCGCGTTCAAAACCAAGGTCCCGATGCTCCTGAGGTGAGCCAACCTCAGCTGGAGACTCCCCGAGTGGAGGCCGAGGATATTGCTCAGGTCCTGTCTGCTTGGACCAGCATCCCTGTGATGAAGCTGACTGAGTCCGAATCTGCGATGCTGCTTCACCTCGAAGAACAGCTCCATGAGCGTGTAATCGGCCAGGAAGAAGCGGTCAACGCTGTGTCCCGTGCCATGCGTCGCGCTCGCGTCAATCTGCAAAGCCCGGACCGCCCCATTGCGAGCTTCTTCTTCAGTGGCCCCACTGGTGTCGGTAAGACTGAGTTGAGCAAGGCCCTAGCGGCTGAGCTGTTTGGGAGTGAAGAGGCGATTATCCGCGTCGATATGTCCGAGTTTATGGAAAGCCACACGGTTTCCAAGCTCATTGGTTCTCCTCCAGGCTTCGTGGGCCATGAGGAAGGCGGCAAACTCACTGAAGCAGTCCGTCGTCGTCCCTACAGCATCGTGTTGTTGGACGAGGTTGAGAAGGCTCACCCCGATGTCTTCAATCTGTTACTCCAGGTTTTGGATGATGGTCGCCTGACCGATAGTAAGGGTCGCGTGGTGGACTTCAAGAACACGGTCATCATCATGACCTCTAACTTGGGCGCCA
>CALLPZ010000242.1 GCA_938015405.1 uncultured Pseudanabaenaceae cyanobacterium | reverse complement strand
CGATGCAACCATAGCGTTCCACCAAAGACTGGAGTGCCTGAAAAGCCCAGTCCGTAGGGCGAACATCGCGCAGCTGGGACACGGAGGTCACTTGACCCATGTCAGCAGATTCAGCTGCGTAATCACCGACCTGGGCAAGAGTATTAAACTCTTGGGCTTGAGCGCCCTCTGCCACGACGAATGCACCCAGCAGCGCAGGCGCTATAAGCGCCTTCACAAAAAGATCTTTCATTTGATTCCTCACACCAGTTCTAAATTGATAAGCACGAATTTCATGACCTACCGAAAGTAGTTTCACAAAACACTGAAAGTTGCTTACGCATCCGCAGCTAATACCAATCGCGATTGAGATGGCCATTGGGCCAGTCAAGACCCAGCCCCCTCTCAACGTGAGCCTCACAGGCATCACTTATCTCAAACGTTAGGGCAGCATAATGCAGTCTCAGCGTCTCCTGGATCACACTAGCCAGATTCTCAGGCTTCTCTCAGTCAAGACTCAGAGAAGCCTTATTTTTCTCAGCAGAAATTCACCATTTACCCAGAAATCCAGATTTCTCCAGCGACCTTTCAGGATGACAACCTCTGATTCAGGATGGAGTAATCTAGGCCTCTCGAACGATACAAAGAGCTAGCCATTCATCAGAAAGGCCATCAGCCCGCACAGCTCAGCCAAAGCCATAGGTCGCACCCCAAAGGCCAATCCCAAATACCGAACGAAGCCGGAAATACTGCTCAGCCTAAAGCGCTGAGATCTGCACAGCCAGAGCAAAGTCCTTTTCGGTCAAGCCCCCAGCATCATGAGTAGTGAGGTAAATCGTCACCTTGTTATAGGAAATTTCCAAATCGGGGTGGTGGCCCGCTGCCTCTGCAGGTTCAACCAGCTTGTCAACGAAGGCCACTGCCGCTACAAATCCAGAAAACTTTTTCAGGCAGACCAGTTTTTGGCCCTGCAAGCTCCAATCTCCACCAAGCTCCTTAACCCGAGCCTGAATTTCTACCGCCGACAAAACAGAAGCCATCGCCTAATCTCAATATCCCAAATACAGAATTGAATGGTGGAGTGCTAACGCAGCGATCGCCCTCCCCCCTCACGAACCTAATGATTGTTCTACTACAACAGGCTTCATTTAAAACTATCCGCCCCTAGAGAATGAAGCAAATGCTCACATTCTCTAGGGGCGGTCTAGTAGGGCCGTCAGATTAACGTCTGACTGCCGAAAGGAACTTTAAGAGACAAGCTCCTAGAGAACAGCCTCGGCACACAGCCGACGTACTGAAATCTGACGACCCACGGTCATACTGTCTTCAATCATGGGCATCACCTCCTGATAGCCTCTAG
Source organism: uncultured Pseudanabaenaceae cyanobacterium (assembly GCA_938015405.1). Taxonomy (GTDB): domain Bacteria; phylum Cyanobacteriota; class Cyanobacteriia; order PCC-9006; family JAAUQQ01; genus JAAUQQ01. Next base: position 1,181 of record CALLPZ010000242.1, on the reverse strand, counting down.
GGCTGAATCACTACTCTCACAAGCTAGCACAAGAAAAAAGGCCGCGGGGAAATCCCCACGACCTTTTTCTCAAAAGACTCACAACGCTACAGAACAGCGAGTGAATGCTCTAAAGCATTGCCTTAGAGAGCGTTACCGCGAGGAAGAACTTCCTCAGGGAAAACAAAGTGCTCATGGGGCTGGTCCTGCGCTGCCATCCAGGAGCGCATGCCTTCGTTCAACAGAACGTTCTTGGTGTAGAACGTCTCGAACTCAGGGTCCTCAGCCGCACGAAGTTCCTGCGACACGAAGTCGTAGGCGCGAAGGTTCAGTGCAATACCGATGATGCCGATGCTCGCCATCCACAGGCCAGTCACGGGCACAAACAGCATGAAGAAGTGCAACCAACGCTTGTTGGAGAATGCAATACCGAAAATCTGAGACCAGAAACGGTTCGCAGTCACCATTGAGTAGGTCTCTTCTGCTTGGGTCGGCTCAAACGCACGGAAGGTGTTCGCTTGGTCCGAATCCTCAAACAAGGTGTTCTCCACCGTTGCACCGTGAATCGCACAGAGCAGCGCACCACCCAGCACGCCAGCTACACCCATCATGTGGAAGGGGTTCAGCGTGAAGTTGTGGAAGCCCTGAACAAACAGGATGAATCGGAAAATACCCGCCACACCAAAACTAGGTGCGAAGAACCAGCTGGACTGGCCCAAGGGGTACATCAAGAACACACTGGTGAACACGGCAATGGGAGCCGAGAACGCCAGAGCGTTGTAAGGACGCACGCCTACCAGACGTGCAATTTCAAATTGGCGCAGCATGAAGCCAATCAGAGCGAAGGCACCGTGAAGTGCGACAAACGCCCAGAGGCCACCCACTTGGCACCAACGAACGAAGCTTCCTTGAGCTTCGGGTCCCCACAGCAGCAATTGGGAATGCCCCATTGCGTCTGCAGGAGAGGAGACCGCTACGGTCAAAAAGTTACAACCCTCGAGGTAGGAGCTAGCCAACCCGTGGGTGTACCAGGATGTCACAAAGGTTGTGCCAGTGAGCCAGCCGCCCAGTGCCATGTAGGCACAAGGGAACAGCAGCACACCAGACCAACCCACAAATACAAATCTGTCGCGCTTGAGCCAGTCGTCCACAGCATCAAAGATGCCGCGCTCCTGACCCACGCGTCCCATTGCGATGGTCAT
>CALLPZ010000241.1 GCA_938015405.1 uncultured Pseudanabaenaceae cyanobacterium | reverse complement strand
TGCCTTTGGTGGTTCAGCCCTGGCAGAGCCCGTGGCGGAGAAGCTCAAGCAGGTGCCAGCCCTAGAACCGTTTGCCGACAAGCTAGGCTTCTTGCTCGTTGTCGTCATCATTGCTTACCTTTCCCTAATCTTGGGAGAGCTCGTTCCCAAGCAGCTAGCCCTCACCATGCCGGAGACGATCGCCAAAATTGTCGCTGGCCCCATGAAGCTCCTCTCTCGCCTCGCCACACCGATTGTCCTACTCCTCAGCTTCTCCACCCGCACCGTCGTACGACTGCTCAATATCAAACCCTCCAACGAACCCAGCGTCACAGAAGCAGAAATCAAAGCTTTCATCCGCCTCGGCACCAAAGAAGGCACCTTAGAACTAGCAGAGCAGGAAATTGTAGAACGGGTCTTTCGCCTCGGCGATCGCGCCATCAACGAAATCATGACCCCCCGCCCCGAGATTATCTGGCTCGACCTCGACGACGACGCCTCCGAGAACCAACGCAAAATCGCTGAAGCCCGCCATCGCCGCATGCCCGTCTGCCAAGGCGACCTTGACAACGTCCTCGGCCTCATCAGCGTCAACGCCCTACTTGAACGCGCCCTCAACCAACAGCCCCTTGATCTCACCATTGGCCTAGAGCAACCCCTCGTGGTGCCAGAAGAAGGTCGATCCCTCACCCTCCTCGAACAATTCAAACAATCCCGCATCCACACCGCCCTCGTCGTTGACGAATACGGCACCATCCAAGGTCTCGTCACCCTCGGCGACATCCTCGAAGCCCTCGTTGGCGACGTCCCCTCCGCCCACGAACCCAGCGAAGAAATTGTCCAACGCGAAGACGGTTCCTGGCTCCTGGGCGGCAGCATGGAAGTCGAAGAACTCTACAGCCTCCTCAGCCTAGCCCTGCCCACCGACAAACGCCCTAGCTACCACACCCTAGGCGGCCTAGTCATCAACCAATTGGGGCGGATACCCAAAGCCGGCGATCGCTTCGACTGGCAAGGCTACAGCGTAGAAGTCATGGACATGGACAGCAACCGCGTCGATAAAATCCTCATGACCCCCAAGGTTGACGCTGATAGCTAAAGAGCAGCCTCTCCCATCCTCCAGCTTCATACCCTCACACTGCTGTAGCAGGGGATAATCCATTGGAGGAGCTTTGTCCCCATTGGCGGGCCATAAAGCTTTGGGGGAGAGCTGGCCCTCATAGATTTGCCGCCTGCCTCAACTCAACAAACAGAAAAGGCCGCCCCGAACCCCGGAGCGGCCTTTCCATTCATAACAAGCGATCCGTCAAATCAAGCCTTACTCAGAAAACTCAACATCCGTACAACCCAACGAATCCCGAGTATCCACACCCGTCACCGGATTCGTCCCACTCGCATTCTCACAAAGATTCGCCAACTGCACCTTATCCACCACAGCAAACGAAAAATCTGCATCCGTCACATCCGCATTGGGGAAAAACGACTGCAACAACAGCGCCGAATTAAAAATCGCCCCCCGCAAATTCGCATCCCGGAACGAACTCGTATAAGCAATACCATCGGTGAAATCTACCCCAGATAGATTCGCACCCTGAAGAGAAGAGCCATTAAACACAACCCCCCTCAAATCTGCCCCACTGAAATCCACACCATTAAACTTCTCACCCACAAACTCCTTCGTCTGAAGATTTTGCCCAGCGAAGTTCAAATCCTTCGTATCCAGCATCGACGAAGCCTTCAGCGAACTCGAACTCGAGGCCAAAGCCGGACCCGGCAACAGCAACATCAACGCACAGACGGCCGACAAGGCCCAGGCAAAACAGCGAGAAATTCCCATGGCATCCAACGGAAAAACAGCCTAATCAACTTTACCTAACGTAACATCTGTAGCTCTCCTCCACCTACGACTCTCCTCGGAAATCTCCCATCGACCCAGCCCAAGGGCGATCCCATAGATCGTCAAATCGCCCTAAAATGTAAAGCGAGAGTTACAAATGCTTCAACCGAAGCTACCCACCATGCAGGTCAAACGACTAGGCCACGTCGCCATTTGCGTCAAAGACATCGAGCAAGCCGCCGAGTTCTACCAGAACCTTGGCATGGAGCTAGCTTGGAAAGACTCCGACTGGGCCTACCTCAAAGCCGGAGACGATGGCCTAGCCCTCCTAGGCCCCGGCTATAAACAGGCAGGCCCCCACTTCGGCTTCGTCTTCGACGATCGCGCCGCAGTGGACGAAGCCTTCGAGCGCCTCAGCAAAACCGATATCAAACTCACCCCCGTCCACGAACACCGCGATGGCACCGCCTCCTTCTACGGCCGCGACCCCGACGGCAACTGGTTTGAATACCTCTACGAACCTGCCACGACCCCAGCCAAAGAAACAGCCACGGTCTAAAGGCGATTTAGGCCTGATTTAGGATTAAACCCGATTTAGGACATGGCATTGCCATGTCCCCACCCATGTATTGCCCCCCTCACATCGGAATCTGAATTCCCCCGTCCTCCCCTTGATCCAAACCGAAACTCTCAACCTCCTCGAATGGCCCCGTCTGTGTGAACAGGTGGCAACCTTTGCTGCGACCAAACTGGGGGCGATCGCCGCCCGTCGCCTGGTCATCCCAGAGACCCAGGCCGACAGCGAAGCCCTACTCACCCAAACCGCCGAAGTCACTCACCTGGAACTGGACCTAGCGGTAGAACTCTCCTTCGAGGGCATCCAGGACATCGGTAATGCCTTGGAGAGAGCAGAGCGGGGCGGTATGCTCTCTGGAGACGAGCTACTCAACATCGCCACCACCCTGGCCGGCGTGCGCAACCTGCGTCGCCTCATCGATAACCACGAAGAGGAGATTCCCACCCTTGCAGCCTGCGTTGCTGAGTTGCGCACGCATCCTGAGCTGGAAAAGCAAATCCACCACTGCATCGACGATCGCGGCAAAGTCACGGACCGCGCCAGCGAAAAACTCGGCGGCATCCGTACCAAGCTCAAGTCCCAGCGGGATGAGGTCTATAAAAAGCTCCAGCGCATCATGCAGGTGAAATCTGCGGGTGTGCAGGAAATGGTGATTACCCAGCGGGACAACCGCTTTGTTATCCCCGTCAAAGCCACCCACAAGAGCATGATCAATGGCATCGTCCATGACATGTCCTCCACCGGGGCAACGCTATTTATCGAACCCAACACCGTCGTCAACGGCAATAACAACCTGCGCCAGCTCCGTCGCCAGGAGCAAGTGGAAGAAGAGCGGGTGCTGCGAGAGCTGTCCGAAGCCGTTGGTGAGGTATTGGAAGACCTAGAGCAGCTATTGGCGATCGCCACGGTCATCGACCTGGCCACCGCCCGTGCTCGCTACGGCTACTGGAGCGAAGCCAATCGCCCCCGCTTCGTCCAGCCCACCGACACCGAGATTGTGCTGCGCAACCTGCGCCATCCCCTATTGGTTTGGCAAGAGCGCCACGAAGCCGGAACCCCAGTGGTGCCCACCAGCCTGCGCATCGACCCCAAAACCCGTGTCGTGGCCATCACCGGCCCAAATACGGGGGGCAAAACCGTCACGCTCAAAACTCTGGGGCTAGCGGCCCTTATGGCGAAGGCTGGTCTGTATGTGCCCGCAACGGTGCCCGTGGAGCTGCCCTGGTTTGAGCAAGTGCTGGCGGATATCGGTGATGAGCAATCCTTGCAGCAGAGCCTGTCAACCTTCTCCGGTCACATCAAGCGCATTGGCCGAATTTTGGATGCTATTGCTCCCCAAGCTGTGCTCCCTAGGAATGAATCTGACGAAAACGTAGGGGCGCACAGCCTTGCGCCCGCTCCTGTCCTAGCCCCTACCTTGCCCAATGATTTGCCAGATAATCAGGAATTTAATACGGATAACGCAGGCAATGGGGGGGCAGATGCAGATGTTGCTGAAACTAATGGTCAAGGCGATGCTTCCCTGAGGGTGCATAGCGGTGCGCCCCTACCGCAACGACCGTCTAATTCTCTAGTACTGCTCGATGAGGTCGGTGCGGGCACTGATCCCTCCGAAGGCAGCGCCCTCGCCATTGCCCTGCTGCGCCACCTCGCAGAGTCTGCGCTACTCACCGTTGCCACCACCCACTTTGGTGAACTTAAAGCTCTCAAGTACGAGGACGATCGCTTCGAAAATGCTTCGGTGGAATTCGACGTTCAGACCCTTTCCCCCACCTACAAGTTACTTTGGGGTATTCCAGGCCGTTCCAATGCCCTGGCGATCGCCCAACGCCTTGGCATGAACCAAGACATTCTCGATGCAGCCCAAGTTTTGGTTGCACCCGGTGCCTCCGGCGAAGTTAACGAAGTGATTGCAGGTCTAGAAGCCCAGCGCCGTGAACAGGAAGAGAAAGCTGAGAAAGCCGCTGAGGTTTTGGCCCGTGCTGAGAAGTTCTATAACGAGGTCTCCTACAAAGCGGCCCAGCTGCGGGTTCGGGAGAATGAGCTGAAGTATGAGCAAGAAAAAGCTGTTCAAGCTGCGGTGACTGAGGCCAAGGGCGAGATCGCTGGGGTAATTCGCAAGCTCCAGCGGGGGCCGCAGATGGCCCAGCGTGCCCAGAAGGCGAGTGAGGCTGTGGATGCGATCGCTGCCGACCGGTTGCCTCAACAACCCGCCAAGAAGCGCAAGCCAAGCTACATCCCCAAGGTGGGAGAGCGGGTGCGCCTCCTCAAGCTGGGCAACCAAGTGGCGGAGGTTTTGACCTTGCCCGATGGGGACGGTGTGATTCAAGTACGCTTCGGAATCATGAAAACAACGGCGTCTCTGGTTGATATTGAAGGTCTCAATGGCGAGAAAGCCGAACTTCCTCCCAAACCCGATAAAAACGCTCGGGCAGAAGCGAAAAGGCGAGCTGAAAAGAAAAAGCCTGAGCCCGAAGCGCCAACTATACGGACTTCCAAAAACACCCTGGATATTCGTGGTCAGCGGGTGCCCGATGCAGAGATTGAGATCGACCGCTTTATTGCCGAAGCCCATGGCCCTGTCTGGATTATTCATGGTCACGGAACTGGTAGGCTAAAGCGCGGGGTGCAGGAATTTCTCAAGCAACATCGCCGAGTCGAGCGTTTCGAAGCGGCGGACAAAGCGGATGGCGGTAACGGTGTGACGATTGCCTTCCCAAAATGACACCTGGTGATGCATCCTCAACTAAAAGAGACGCTTCCAATCCTGTCGCGGGTAGCCCAGCTTTTCGTTGAGAAAAGAGTCACCTAGATAGCAAACTGTGCTGACCGACCGCTCTGGCTTGCGTACATAGATGCGAGTTTGTTAAAAATTACACTCAATGCCTTCTTCTTCACTGACACAACCCATTGATATCGCGAAGGCAAGACGTTTGTGGAGCCAGCAGATGAAACCGTTTGAACTTTCCTATAGCAATGGCTGCGAGGCCGCTGCAAAGTCCAAGTTTGAGATTGCTGTTCAGCAGTACGATGTGGCGATTTCTCTCAAACCTGACTACCACGAAGCCTGGTACAACCGGGGCATTGCGCTGGTGGAGTTGGGTCGCCGAGAAGATGCCATTGCCAGTTACGATGCAGCGGTGGCCATTAAGGCTGACAAGCACGAAGCTTGGTACAACCGAGGCATTGAACTGGTGGCCCTGGGTCGCTACGAAGATGCGATTGAGAGCTATAACCAGGCGATCGCGATGAAGCCCGATAAAGATGAGGCTTGGTATAACCGTGCCTGTGCCCATGCTTTGAATGATCAGGCTGATGAGGCTTTGCGAGATTTGCAACAGGCCTTGGAGCTGAATGGGCGGGAATATCGTGCTCTGGCCAAGTCCGATAGCGATTTTGAAAGTCTCAAAGCGGATGAACGCTTCACTGCGCTTTTAGTTGGTTAAGCAATTGTTCCTGGTCTAGAAGTGCTTGGTTAATCGTTTAATCCTAGAGAGTCTGGTTATCATTCCTAATTTATTGAACCGTGAGGGTGTGCCGTACCTTCGCGGTTTTCTGTTGTTGAGCTTCTCGTCGTGAGGGCAGTGCAGGGGCTGTAAACTGTGATGGCTATCAGGAGTCGTCGAACCATGTCTCAGCCTTTAGAGTGGGTCATCATTGCTGCACACCTCTCGGTTTACCTGGTTTGTTCGCTCAATGTCTGGATTTTTAGCCACCACAGCGAGTTTTATAAAACCGTGATCCGGTTGCGATCACTCCCTCTGATTTACTGCGGCTTTGCCTGTTTTTCCATTGGCTCCAGCTACGAAATTGCAGAGCATATCGGCGATGACTGGATCTACGTCAGCCGCCTGTCAGATCTAAACCTGCTGTTCTATTCCTTTATTGGTGCAGGGCTTTGCCTGGTCGCTTTGGGCCTGCGCAAGTCTCGCCTCACCGACATTCTGTTGATTGCGAGCCTGGTGCTGATTCCGTTAACCTACGGGGCCAACGGCGGCAAAGGCATTATGCAGGCCATTCAGTTAATTCCGGCCATTATTTTTGTCGCCCATTGGTATCTCACCATGGGAGATTGGCGGGTATTTTTGTATCCCGTTTTATCCAATGTAGTCGCGTTAGGCTTTGGCATTGCCCTGATCGCGACGGGTAATCAGGTGTTTCATATTTTTGTTGGCCTGGTGTCGGCGATCGCCCTGGCCATCTTGGGCTATGTTGCCTGGATTACGCCCGACAAGCATCGGGCTCTAGGGCGATCGCAGGGCACTGCTAAACCGTGACCACTGCTTCAACTTGTTGGGCTTGCCAAGCTTGAAATAGCTTGTCTTCAAAGTCTGCGTAAATCGCTTGCCAGTCGTAGCGGTCTTCCACGAGGTGGCGGCCATTGCTGCGTAGCTTATCCCATTGGGCGCGATC
>CALLPZ010000240.1 GCA_938015405.1 uncultured Pseudanabaenaceae cyanobacterium | reverse complement strand
GACCTTGGTGAAATAGTCGAAGGTGCCGGAGTCCGCACCGGGGCCAAACAGGCGCAAGCGGCCAGCAGGAAACTTAGAGTTAACCTGGTTCCAGTTCTTGATTTTGCCCTGGGCAGCAGGCTCCCATAACTTTTTCAGCTCACCCGTGGTCATGGACTTGATGGGGCTGTTCTGGTTGACCACAACGGTCAGCGCATCATAGGCCACAGGAATAGCCATGTACTTGATGCCATTGGCCGCACAAACTTTCTTCTCCTTGTCTTTGATGGGACGAGAAGCATTGGAGATCATGGTCTCGCCGGTGCAGAACTTTTTGAAGCCACCACCGGTACCGGACACGCCAACGGTCACTCTGACGCTGGGATTGTTCTTCTGGAAGCGCTCAGCTACGCCTTCCGTGATCGGGAAAACGGTACTGGAACCGTCGATTTTGATGATTTTTGCAGCGATCGCGCTGTGCTGAACAGACACCGCACCTGCAGCAACAACAGCGGTCGTAGCAGATGCTGCTGCAACCTTCTTCAGAACATTGGTTTTCACGTTCATAACTCGGCCCATTCCTCTAAACCAGAAATCAATAGTCACTGTGGGACTTGGGATGAGTGCTTTCACATATCCCAACCTGCGAAGTCATTGAGCCGCCACAAAACGTCTCAGTATGTTCACAGAAGACACCAGTAACAGCTAAAACCAGCAGCCTTAAGAGCAAGAAATGAAAACAACAAGTTTTAGTTAATTTCTAGTTAAGAAAAACTAGCTCTGGACAGTCCTAGAGCCGCTACAAAATGGCGTATCCTAATTTAGAAAAGTTAAGCAGAATTCAGAAGAGGGCAGGCATTTGCTTAGAGCTTAGGCTCTTGATTTCAATTAATTAGAAAGACTATGTTCCTTTACCAGAGGCACTTCCATAAAAACGAGTCTTTATAGAGAATCCAATTTCTTATACAGACAGCCATCAATTAAGTAATTAAAAATTTCAGCATTTAAAGAAAGATTTAGCCATTTAAAGATTCTATTCACTTGGTGGTTATCCTATCCATATCGTTCAATTTGTCAAAGGATTTTCTCTCCAGTCAATGTATTCCAAATCACATTAAAGATTGATGCTATTGAAGCATCAATCTTTAATGCATTCAGCCTTCGCCAAGATTCAACCGTTGCTTTAACCTCACTGGATATCGGATTGAGGTTAAGGCAAGCCCATGGATTGGCCAGAACAACCTGTTGACCCCAGCAGTGTCTAGAGGTTCATCGCTGTTAGCGTTGCATTGTTCTGCTGACGAATCATGTCCTTCTCAATGATGTCTAACTGCTCTAGGCGATCGCGGGTCGCAGGATGGGTTGCAAAGAGATTCGAGAAAATATTGTCCGTGTCTCCCAGCATGAGCAAGCAACCTTGGTGAGCCGGGTTAGCCAGTAAGGGCTGACGCTTCGCTCGGGAATCGAGCTGGTCCAAGGCTCGCGCTAGAGCAGAAGGCTTACGAGTCAAGCGAGCTGCACTCTCATCAGCCCCGAGCTTGCGCCCCTGGCCCTGACCAATATGGACAAAAAGGGCTGTAAATGGCGCAAAGACTAGGGAGAGCAAAGCACCAATGGGGTTGCCCGTAGGGCGGTGCTTCTTGAAAAAGAACACACGTCCAGGCCAAGACAGAACATCGGCCAAGACCGAGACGACGGTTTGGGACAAACAGTCCTGGCGATAAATGATGCTCAATTCGTGGGCAACAATGGCTTCTAATTCATCACCAGACAACAGATCGAGCAGGCCCTGGGTCACCACAAGGGTCGCATTGTAGCGATCGCGTCCCGTGGAAAAAGCATTGGCCGCTGGGCTGGCAATAAAGTAAAGACGGGGCCGAGGCATCTCAGCAGCCTTGGCCAGCTCCTGCACATAGCGATAGAGCTCCGGTGACTGCTTTCGCGTCAACGGCTTCGCGCCATGGGCCGAGAGCAAGCGGCGATCGCCAGCAAACCAACAGAACCAAACCAGAAAGAGGAAGGCAACAATGGCCACTCCAATGCCAACCCAACCGGCCAAAGCCCTGCCCAGGGAAATGGACACAAGGCCGACCAAGGCAAACAGAGCCAGGAGCCGAAGCTGATTAATTGTGCTAGGAGCCATAGTGCTAAGAAAAACAGGACGAGCTCGTAGGGGCACCCTTCGCTCTGGTAACACTGGATAGGAGTGAAACCACTGAGCTGATTCTACGCAACCTCTCAAGAGAGGATAAGAACATTGTCATTACTTGCGTAATGTTCACATTCTCAAAGGCCTACTTTACGAGCTACCGAACTGCCCATATTTTAACGCGAGTGATTTGACCGCGATGTGACAGGGCCCCCATAAGTTATCAAAAACAGCCTCTGTGACGGAGGATCATAAGTGACGGATCTAAAAAGGCGGGGCAGATCATGGATCCACTCCGCCTCTCTGGCATTCATCATGCTGTTTTCCATGGCAGGAGCCTGATCAGTCAGTGCTAGGCCCTCTAGCAGAAAGCGCAATCACTTGCTCTCAAACCAATCCGCCAATCCTGTCCATCGAGACATTCATCACTGCGCTGGTGCGACGGTTGCAGGATCCGGCCCCATTCCCAGCCAACCAGCAAACACATCCCAGACTTCATTGGGGCCAATGCCAAAGAACATCAGCAGCAGCATCACCGCCGCCAGAAGAAATGCAGTCTTGAGGGTGGTCTTGACCAGCTTAATCAGCGTCGTGAAGACCAAAAAGGCGATGACACAAGCACCAGCGATCGCAATGATGGGTTCCACAGTAGAGTCCTTGATTCCGGTTAGCGAGATGACTTAGCAAGATTCGGCCCAAACCTTAGCACAGCATCTCCCTCCACAGCAGAAACCGCATAGACCCGCAATAAAGGATGGGTTACCAGCATTGGACCTAGGCCGTAATTAAGGTGCGCTTGTCCAGGTTCTGGCTTGCCTCTGTCACCGCTTGACGAGCCCAGACGTCTGCAGCCAGGATATCGTCCAAGTTAGGAGTTGCGTTATTGCTGTCGCGGTGGCGATCGCACACCGTCTCAATCACCTTGGGAATCTCCAAATAGTGGATCTTCTCCTCCAAGAACAGCGCCACGGCCTGCTCATTGGCGGCATTCAGCACCGCTGTCATGGAGCCACCGACCCGACCCGCAGCGTAGGCCAAGTCCATGCAGGGATACTTGTCGTGGTCCGGCTCACGGAAGGTGAGATTGCCTGCCTTAACCAAGTCCAACTGCTCCCAATCGGTGTAAAGACGCTCGGGCCAGGACAGGGCATAGAGCAAAGGCAGACGCATATCAGGCCAGCCCAGCTGAGCCAACTGGGAGGTGTCCTGCATCTCAATCAACGAATGAATGATGCTCTGGGGATGAATCACGATGTCAATGTCGTCGTAGTCAAGACCAAAGAGGTAGTGGGCCTCAATCACTTCCAGGCCCTTATTCATCAACGTGGCAGAATCCACCGTGATTTTCTTACCCATGGACCAGTTGGGGTGGGTAATGGCATCGGCAACGGTCACATCCTTGAGTTTCTCCACAGGCCAGTCGCGGAAAGCACCACCAGAGGCCGTCAGTAGAATGCGGCGTAGGCCCACATCGGGCTTACCAATGACAAAATCCTTGGCGTGGGACAGACCCTGGATGCACTGGAAAATCGCGGAATGCTCGGAGTCGGCGGGGGTGATGCGAACGCCATGCTTTTGAGCCAAGGGCAAGACGACAGGACCACCGGCAATCAGCGTCTCTTTGTTGGCCAGGGCAATATCTTTACCCGCTTCGATCGCAGCCAAAGTCGGTAGCAATCCGGCACAGCCCACAATGCCAGTGACAACAGCTTCGGCATCACCATAGGCTGCGACTTCACAAACCCCTTCACTGCCTGCCCGGAGTTGGGGTTGGGGATCTACGTCAGCAATCAGCGCCTTCAGCTCTGGCAACTGCTCGGGATTGGCGATCGCCACCATCTCCGGCTTAAACTGCCGCACCTGTTTCGCCACCAACTCAATGTTGCGTCCCGCCGCCATGGCAACCACCCGAAACTGTTCGGGATACTGCTGGACGATA
>CALLPZ010000239.1 GCA_938015405.1 uncultured Pseudanabaenaceae cyanobacterium | reverse complement strand
AGTTGGTCGCTGCCGCTGCCGCCGCCGAGATTGACTGCCAGCGTCGTGCCATTGGCATCAATCACATCTTCGCCGTCATTGCCGTTGACCGTGGTTTCGCCCCCGGTGGACTGGATTTGGATGTTGTCATTGCCATCATTGCCTTCGACGAAGGTGGCACCGCTGTGGGTATTGGTAACGGTTAAGTTGTCATTGCCGGAACCGAGCTGGAGCTCAACCCGCTCCATGGTTTCGTAAACCACTTCCCCGGCCATATCCAGGTCCGTGAGATTGTTGTTTGAAAGGGTGCCGCTGTTGTCGTTGGTGTCGCCGGAGTCGTCTAGGAGGAGGCGATCGCGCCCAGCTCCACCTTCCAGCGTCAGCAAGGCAGCTATGTCATCTAACTGCTGACTGGTGTTATGAACGTTGATTTGATCATCGCCTGCCCCACCGCTAACGCTTGTTTCCCCTTGGATGGTCTGTACCGCGATAATGTCATTCTCACCTCCACCATCCACGGTGGTTGTACCCGCATGGGTGGTTTGAACCGTGAACTGATCTGCTCCGTCTCCGAGTTTGACGTTGACCGTTTCCACGGTTTCGTAGTCAATCCGACCCGTCATATCCAGGCCAGTGATGCTGGTGCTGGTGATTTCGCCCGTATTGTTGGTGAGGTCACCGCTGTCATCAACGTTGAGTATGTCGTTGTTGCCTTGGCCTCGGACGATGAGCTGTGCTGCAATGTCATCGGCCTGGTTGTTGCTGTTGCGAACGTTGACAATATCGTCACCGACATTGGTGTTGACGATGGTTTGGTTGGCAATGGCTTGAACGGTGACATCGTCGTTGCCAAGGCCCCCATCTAGCGTTGTGATTGTTCCGGTGTTGGTGCTGGCGATCGTGAACTCATCCCCGCCTTGGCCCAAATCGATATTTAGGGTTTCTACCTCGGCATAGTTGACCTGTCCTCCCATATCCAGACCTGTGATGCTCTGGTTGGTGAGCTGACCCACATTATCGTTGTCGTCCTGTTGCTCCAGCAGGTTCAGAATGTCTGCGTCATCGCCCAGGTTTACCGTGAGATTGGCGTTAATGCCGTCCAGGGTGCCAGTATGATTGCCCAGGTTAACTACATCATCGCCTTGCTGGGTCAAGATTTGAGCCGTTGTGGCTGTAATTTGATCGAGGTTGACCGTATCGATCTGTTCGTTGCCCCGGATGGTTGCCTGATTGGCTGTAATGGCACCTTTGAGATCGATCAGAGCACCTTCTGCATCTGTACTGACATAGTCTGCCTGGATTGAAAGGTTGCCGCCAGCTTGAATCTGATTGGAGTCTGGCAATAAGACATCGTCATCCACCAGTAGCGTGATATCGCCGGTTGTGGCGGTTAAGTCGCCCAGCGTGAGATTCGCTTCTGTGGATTTAACTTCCTGAACTCGCAGCTCCATGTTGCCCGTGGCAGTACTTGCGGAGACTACATTGAGGTCCTGCAGACTACGAACGTACAGGCCGGTACCCGCACTCGCTGTTAAGGTTCCACCGGGTGTGGTGAGGCAAATATCCAGCAGACCATTGGCTGCACCGATACTCTGACCCGCTTGCATGGTCAACAACTGACTGTGGACATTCACAAAGTCACCGTTGAAGTCCAGAATCGAGCCTGCTGCTTGCAAATTCACATCAGCCGCTGTCTCAACTTGGTTGAGCTGTAAGTCTCCCTCTTGCACCTCAATGGACACATCGCCACCCGTACTCACCCGAGAAACAAACAGATTGTCGATATTGGCAACGCTGCCATTCCAGTTGAAGTCCGTTGCAACCTGTTGCAGGTAGACATTTCCTGCTGCGGTGGCAATCAGTTCCTGACCATTGGCAACCTGAATTCGGACGGGTTCGATGCCACCTGTAATGGTATCGGTGCCGATTGTCTGGGTCTTCAGAACCAGATCACCCAGACTGCTAAGGGCTGCATCGGCGCTGGTGTTGAGGTCAGTAATTGCTCCATTCTCAGCCAAGAGACGCATATCTGCGCCGGCCTTGGCGTGGTTGATTTGCAGGTCCCCTGTGGCTTCGATCGCGATCGCATTTCCAGCCTCTAACGTGACTGCCCCGGTGACATCTACATTGATATCCTCCTGGAGTTGCAGGGTTAGATTTTCCACCACTGCATTGTGTTCAACGATTTGATTGCTATTCAGAGCAACGGTACTGCCGCTCTGGGTGGAGTAATTCGCAGAAATGCGTTGCCAGATTGTTGCCTCGGAGAAGTCTTGTTGGGCGAAGTCGAGGGAGGCTGTTGCCCCTAGATAGTTGTACAGACCATATTCCTGACTGCTGTAGCGAACGAGGACGGTTTGCCCTTGGCTAACTGACTGAACCTGAGCTGTGGCACGGCTGGTTCCGGTTGCTGCATCGACGGTGATCTTTTGCCATTCACTCCCTGCAAAGGTCTCTGTGCTGAGGTCAACCGTTTCTCCACCACCCTGGTAGATATAAGTTGCATAGGTGACACCTCGCACATCGTCCGGCGTCGCAATGGACATCAGATCTTTCTGGGTTTCGCTCAATGCATCGAAACCTTGGGAGAGGTCGATATTGATGGGCTCTTCCACCCGACCGATTTGTCCCGTGGTTGCGCTGGCAATTAGCGACACCTGCTGACCTGTCACGTTCGTGATTTCAGCAGGATTGGTATTGGGTGCCAGTCCCAGGAAGTTGGCATCGGGATAGAGGAAAGCGTAGAGCGCTGGGGAGATGGGGTACTGCAGACCATTCGCCGAGAATTGGCCTGCATCAATCAGCTCTTGCAGTCTCGGATCAGTCGCTTTGTCTTCCAGGGCGCCGCGCACATTGAAGCGTTCTTCCACGCCGTCGAGTAGAGAGCCGGTTTCAACCTCTAGTAAGACTTGACCATTGTCGGACTGGGTCGAGGCTTTTTGGGAGTCCGTGGCTTGAACCAGTGTCAAATCTCCACTAATCTCACGGACTGCAATGTCGTTGGTGGCATAGGCTGTCAGGCCACCTGCGGCTGTGAAGCTGCTATCGATTCTGAGTGGGTTGGCGGTGGAGGCGATCGCCCCATCCTTGGCATAAAGCTCGATCAGGTTCCCTTTTACCACGGCAGTCGCATCTAGCGCGTCAATGCCATCCGGGGCGTTGAGAATAACATTGCCCCCGTTAGAAATGACCTGTTTGACCACCAACTTACTGCTCAGACCATCGGTCGAGACCGCTGAAATCTCAACATTGCCCTGAGCTGTGACATCCAAAGGTCCTTGATTGCCTTCAACCGTTAGACGTAGATCGCCACCCACACTCAGATTAGACACATTACCGAAAATACCTGCAGATTCCTCTGCGGTCACCGAACCCTGGGTGGAAGCCAAATTGATGCTGCCGCTGTCTGGGGTGCTGATATTACCTTGAAGGAACAAACTCTTGTTGCTGCTGATATTGACCGTAGGGTTGGTTGGCCCTTGCAGGAAGTCAATGGCGATGGGGTAATCCGCCTTGAGGGTGTGAGTGTAGTAATCCTTCAGACCCTCAACAATGGTGAGTTCGGTGTGGTAAGTCTTCTTGCGTAGCCAACCGCCACCGGTTGTCCAGCGTCGAGTTGAGGTACTCAGGCCCACCTTGGAACTATCACGCTGTTCGTATTGAATTGTGTAGGCCGTGTTCGAAGAGTAGCTCGGTGGATTGTTCGTGCCATCTGGCAGCAGAGATTCCGATTCGAGTAGCGGTTGCTTATCGGTGTAGTTAATTGTGCGCCATTTGTAGCTACTGTCTGCTACTAGGCCATCGTCGATGCCACCAACTAGACCCCCCGTGAGGTTGAATGTCTTCTTCTCATACTTTCTGACTTCAACTTTGGTCTTTTCCTGTCCCTCTGTCCAGACATATTGGCGCCCAAGCTCGGGCTGATATTGCAGGGTGGTGCCAAATGCAGATGAGGTGGTGCCTGTCGAAGTATAAGTCACCTGGGAAATGGCATCACCTGAGGCTGGAACAAAGGTTCCTTGGAAGTTCTGGGTTTGAATCCCGCTAGCATTCGCTGTGTATTCAACCTTCTGCAAGGTATCTGTATCAATCAGCGTCACCGTACCTTTGCGATCGGTTGTCGTATCAATTCGATTAACGATCAGGTCGTAGTTACTGTTGTTGTTAATATCAACGCCGGTATAGCCATTGGCGACCTTTAACTGCCCATTTCCAGTGCTGAATAATTGACCCGCTAGCGTAATTTTTCCGCCTTGAGGCACGATGTCATCTAAGACAATGGCCTGTCGTTCGGCATCAAAATAGCCATCAACGGGAACGTTCTCAGCTCCAAAGCTAATGCCAGCCAGGGTACTCCCTTTGTCATCGGTCAGGTTACGGGTGACAGCACCGGGGTTGAAGCTGGAATCGACATTAACGGTGACCGTCTGAACACCACTTTGAATCAGACCATTGACATTCAAATACCGGGCTGTGACTGAAATTTGTCCCTGGGCAAGGATAGAAGACTCATTTTGATTAATACTTGCCTCTAGGCCGCTAACATCGGCGGTAGTCGCAAAGGGTTTGTTTTGTGTCGTTCCGCCGGTATTGAAGACTTGACTGCGCAGGGCATCGTAGTTGACATATTGGCGAGGATCTTTGTTGGTGTGCAGCCAGTCATCCACATTTAAGCTGAAGTCTCTTGCTGCTTTAATGTCAACAGTCTCAGCTCGCGTTTCACCGGAAGCGCTAATGCTGCCTTCTTTATTGTTGATTGTGAGCGAGCCAGACTCGTTGATGACATCTCCCAGAATGTAGATGTCTTGCTCAATTTCAGGGAGCTGCAAGCTTCCTAAATCATATTGATTGGTGGGGAAGGCATCTTGAACAATCGAAATTTTAGACTCGCCAGCCGTCTGCCCCGCTGAGATACTCCCATTGTTGACATAAACATTGCCGGGTTGAAGAACGGTGTATTCACCATCAATGACAGCAATCTTCTTATTGTCTCGAATCAGAGTGTCATTCACCGTCATGGTAAATGGCGACTCGTTGAGGATATTGATTTCTGCCCCAGAGTTGGCAACAAGCTGGTTTCCTAGCAGGCCATTAAAGGTACCAGTTGGTGAACTCTTAGACTCAATGAAAATTGAACCCGGAGAGGCGTAAATGTCGGGTAAATCAACAAAGAGCGTGTCCAGTTCACGGTTAATGACAATTACTTCATTGCCAGTGGCTGGATCAGTCTCAGTATTAAACAGTCCTAGTTCTTGGAGTGTATCTTCAATTTGACTGAGCTGAATTTGATATCGAGCGACTGCTTCTGCATTGTTGGAGTGACTACCAATCCAGCTAAGGATTTTTTCTCGCTGTTCTAGTAGCAAATTACCGACACTGACATAGGAGAGTTTCGGTAACTCTAATTCCACAGGCTTAATGACATAGAACTTATCCTGGAGGTCGCCGGTCAGGCTATCTGTGACATCGCTACGGTAGATACTTTCTTCTGCTTCCTGGGTGGCAGTGAGACTTGCTCCTAACGCTTCCCAACGAGAGCTGTCGTTAAAGTTTTCATTACCCAGAACAACTTTGATGGAGTCGCTAATGGCGGGTCTGAAGCGGTAGTAATGATTGGGGGTACCGCCTTGATTCGCCCCTGAAATGGCTTGGATAATCGTTCCAGACGAAAGACTGAACGTGACCTCATCTAAATCAATGGCTTGATACTCGTACTTGATATCGGGAGCTAAATCTAACGCTTGCTTCTCGGTGCTGGTGAGTTCTGTTCCGAGGCGAGCTGTGTTGAGCTGGGAGACACCGCCCACGGTCATCGGCTTAATGTGCAGTAAGGCTTTACTGTTGATACCTGCTTTAACCGCGACATCATTGCCAATATTGACCTGGTTGGTGCTGTTGACGGAGGCTCCATCAGGCACATTAAAACCGTAGGGAATGGCGGAAAGATTGAGGACTAGGCCATCGGTTTCGGTGCGATCTTGAATGCCAATGCCTTCAACGGTGATGAGATTGACATCTTCAAAGGCGTTTAACTTGGATGTGCCATCGAGATTGATAATGTTCTTCTCGTCGGTTGTGGATTGGGCATTGGGGACGCTGATGCCGACCAGAGAGGCGGTTGTAATTTCGGTGTTGGTAAAGCTGCGAATATTGTTGGGAACGGCAATGCTGTCTTGGCCAGCATAGAGGTAAATATCTCGTCCCTTAATGTCGGTGTTGGTGACGTTAATGGTGTTGTTGGCATTGGTTTCAGCGATCGCCTCTGCCCCCGCTCCCGTCACACCGCCAACCACCAATAAGTTGGCGCTAGGATCATTGGCCAAATCACTACGGGTGGTGAGGTAGACATCCCCCGACTTATTCTCCAGGATCGCACCATCCAAATTGATATTGGCCACGGCATTGGACTTCAGCCGTGAGATGCCTGTCGAGACCCCAAATCCAGACACACTCTCAATGCGGACACTGTCGATAGCCAAGGCTTCAGTCATGGCTTCAACCTTGAAGAGACCGGGACTTGCACTGCTGCCATCGACACTCAGCGTGGTGCCTGAACCGACATTCACGATGGCTTCGTAGGGGTTGCTGGTCGAACCAATCGTGGTTTCACTCTGGAGGGCTGTGATGCTGACACCGCCCGCTGAGCCTGAACGAAGGTTGCTGTCATTGGCAAACCGCTGTTTGGAGAGCGTATTCGCCGCATTGATATTAATGCTGTTGGCATTGACTGAGGTGTTCGTGCCAATGTCAATATTGGCCTTACTGCTAATCGTGTTGTTAATCAGAGCGGCACGACCAGAGCCCAAGGCAATGGAGTAGCTATCCGACTTTGCATCTACATCTTGGCTATGGTTCGAGATCAGCGTGAGGTTATTAGCGTTAATGTTTGCCTGATTGCCAATGGATGCCAGGGTGGCAAAATCGCTATTGATCTGGGCGAGGGAACCCGCAATCGAAATGGCTCCGCCATCCGCTGATTGACTGGTGGAGAGGAGATCGTCGGTGCTGCGAGCTTCAATGCGTAGGGTATCGGCAGTGACGATGACGCCATCGCCGAGGGTTGCAGCAACTTCGTCGATGGTATTGCCGCGACCTAGCTCAATTTCAGAGAGCATACCGCTGGCACCCACGATTCCGAAAGTGCCGCCCTTGGCGTCCGTTTGCGCTTTATTATTGGCGGTTGCTAAGACGGCCAGCGTACCGGAGGTTTCGAGCTGTGCTCCCTCAATATCCGCTTCCACCAAGGTTTTGATATTGGCCGTCGCTTTGTTGAAGGAGGCGGCCACGCCCGTCGCTGCGGTTAAACCAATCGTATTGGTCTCGTCAAGATCGGCAATTGAATCTGCCGTAACTGAAATATTGCCTGCCACCACCTGGGTCACGGGGGTTGTCCCTGCAACCCAAGCGGCTGCAGGATTGTCATCAATGACGGCACGAATGGTACTGAGGATTTCGTTGGTGACGAGGGTTGTCCCCACCGCAGCACCAATACCAACGGCTAAGGAGGCGTTAGCAGCATCACCGACGGTAAAGGCATTCTCTTTCGCCTGAACGTTGAGATCGCCTTGGGCGGCGGCGGTAATATTGCCAGCAATTTGAGCCAGAACATTATTGTTGACGGTGTTTTTGAGGTCAACCCCGCCACCGCTAAGGGCCAGAGCTCCTGCTGAAACGGAGGCACTTGCTGCCCCCACTTCGATGATTTTGGCGTT
>CALLPZ010000238.1 GCA_938015405.1 uncultured Pseudanabaenaceae cyanobacterium | reverse complement strand
CCATTGGTCAGCGGTCAATTCACTGGAGTAGGCTACAGTCATGGCTTTTCGGTTGGTTGGGGTTTGGTTATTTCAACCTAATATCCGAAAAGCCTTTCTTCCACACTGGTGCTTAACGCTACTTTTCAAACATCCTCTTAGGAATAAGACTGTTTTAATCCTCCGCTACTTAGGCTCGATCCTACTAAGCCTCTGGTTGCTGCTGAGTGTTTGGCAGGCCCCCGTAATCAAAGCTGAGACAAACACCGACGAACTACGCGGCCTCTGGATTACCAACCTGGGCGGTGCCATTATGTACAGCAGCACCCGCCTCGACGAAACCGTCGCCCAAGCCAAAAAACTCGGCTTCAACAGCCTTTACCCTGCCGTCTGGAATCGCGGCTACAGCAGCTACCCCAGCCCCATCGCAAAACAAGCCGGAGCCCTGCGCCGCGATCCCCTAACCAGCATTCCGCTCCTCCCCTTCCCAGACAGCCTCGCGGGCTACGTCCACCAAGCCAAACGCCAGAACCTCCGCCTCATCCCCTGGTTCGAATACGGCCTCTGGATACCCACCAGCAGTCGCCTCGCCAAAGCCCACCCAGACTGGCTCACCCAAATGAGCAATGGCCAGCAAGTTGCCAAACCCGCCCCTCCAGATCGCCGCTTACCTCACTGGCTCGATGGCATTCGCCTAGAAGTCACCGGCAGCAACCAGGCCTGGCTCAACCCTTTCCACCCCGAAGTCCAGCAATTCCTCACTGACCTGATTGTCGATGTGGTCCAACGCTACGACGTGGATGGCATCCAGCTCGACGATCACTTTGGCCTAGCCGTAGACTTTGGCTACGACCCCATCACCGAAGATTTATACGCTGCGGACCATGAGGGAATACTGCCACCGCTGGACCCGACGGATTCTGAATGGATGGCCTGGCGGGCCGATCGCCTCACCAGCTTTATGGCCAAAATCCACAATGTCGTCAAAGCCGCCAACCCCGAAGCCATTGTCTCCCTCTCTCCCAACGCCCCTGACTTTGCCTATCGCAAATATCTCCAGGACTGGACAAGCTGGGTGGAGCTGGGGCTGATTGATGAAGCGATCGTCCAGGTCTATCGTCCTGACCTTAGTAGCTTTGAAAATGTGTTGTACAGCCAAGAACTGCTTAGCCTTCAAGGGCAAGTTCCCTTGTCCGTAGGCATCTACACCGGCCCCATACGACCTGCTGCTAAACCCATGACTGAAATTGTGGCCCAAGCTGAAGCTACCCGTGAGGCAGGCTACAACGGCATGGCCTTTTTTAGTTGGGAAACCACCCTAGGTTTACTCAAGCGAGAGTCTACTGCTCAGGTTCAGTCTGCTTTTAAGTCCCTCTTTCCTGAAGGAGAAAGCTCTGAGCAGACGTAAAGCTGATTAGTAGCTCAAGCCGTATATTTCCCTTTTGGTAGAGCTTAAGCCATTGTTCTTCAAGGCTAAAACTGTGGGCATTCTGAGACCAGCTGCCATTTGTCAGGCGAGTCCATCTGCCGATATCGAGATCTATCTTTCGTCATCCAACATTGAACTGAGACCTTGCGACTTTGAATCGAACTGAACCTTTGTCAGGTCTAGCTCTATCCAGGTTGGAATGTAAGGCTATGCTTCACTGCCTTTAGGGCGTAGGTACTTCAAGGGGAGACCTAGGGCCTCAATACTTTGCCATCACGGGATCTCGAGCTCATTCCAAGCTCTCTCTCCCAGATAATGACTTCCTCCCAGAATCGCGATCGCCTCCAGGCTGCGATCTCCATCGCGCTGCTTGCCCTATTCTTCGTTGTTTCTATCTTCTTTGGTTGGTTAGGCTGGAAAGCCAATCTCCAGCAGCAGGTGAAATGGCGTGAATCAAACCGGCTGACCTACCTCGCCCTCGAAACCAAATTCCTCGCTGCAGATTTCAATGGTTGGCAAACGGCCTATGCCTTTGATGTGGTGCGTGGGGTGCCAGGGGCCACGGAAGATGAAGCCTTCAGCCGTCGTCACTTTTTGGACTCCTCCCAAAGCTTCGAGCTGGAGGTGAATCAGATTAAAAGTCATCTTAAAACAGAGTCGGAGCTAGAACGTTGGAATCGGGTTCACTCCAGTTTTCAACGCTATATGGATGTTGATCGAGAGGTCATCGCAGCCTATCGCAGTGGAGAAGCGCAAGAGATTCAGCGTGCGAATGAGCTCGTCCTAGGCCGTGAAATTGATCTGTTTACAGAGATCTCCCATTCCACAGAAGAGCTGATTGTCTTGGTCCTTAATCTGTCTAACCAGATTCTCCAAGATGCTGAATCCTCCTCCAATTGGTCTTATCGCATGATGTTGCTCTGTGGCATCTGCATCCTATTTTTACTCAATTTCTCGGTTTCTCGTGCCAATCGATTTGTGGATTACCAGCGCAAGCTCCTCCATAAAATTGGCAAAATTGCCCACACCGATGGTTTGACCGGAATTGCCAATCGCCGGGTCTGGGATGAAGAGTTGCCTAAGCTAGTGGAACAGGCTGAGTTACAGGAAAAGCCCCTAACGGTGGTTATTTTGGACTTGGATCACTTTAAGAACTTCAATGATACGAGAGGACATCAAGCGGGAGATGTCTTGCTACGAACGACAGCTCAGGCTTGGAATGCTCAGCTCCGTTCTGGAGACCTCTTAGCTCGCTATGGCGGTGAAGAGTTTGGCATGCTGCTCCCCAAATGTGGCCCTGACAATGCTTACAAAATTGTGGAGCGTCTACGCCTTTCTGTTCCCGATGACCAAACTTTTTCTGCAGGTATTGCACTGTGGGATGGTCAAGAAAAGCCTGAGGATACCGTGGCGCGGGCTGATGCTGCGCTCTATCTGGCTAAGCAAAATGGGCGTAATCGTTCCGAGTTTGCTCAGCTTAAATCTCTAGATGATGCAGATGCAACAAAGTGCCCCGAGACTAAAACTTCAGTACCGTCTCAGAGCGCTCCCGATACTTGCACTATCTAATTTGTCTTGCGGGAGCGTGGTTGCTTGAAGCGGCTCCCTTCGCTTCGAAATGTTGTCTGACTTCTGCTGCAAGAGGATGCAGGCAAAGCATCCTCTCGCTTTTCTGTGGGGCGTTAATTCACAACCCCTTGCTCAGTTTTCTGTAAGTTTCGTCCTGGAGAGATCGCTTCGTAGGGCTGGAGCTGTTTGATGATGTGGCTACCGCCGAGCCATAGCAACAATAGACTGACTAAAAAGGTAGATGAAAAGTAGTTCATGATAGCGATCTGGCGAACTCGGAGGACTCTAGGATTGATGCACCTGAATCACGCGCCTGCACCTTTTCTAGGAACGAAGTCTGGATGACGTCCGGGAGTTAGAAGAAATGCCGATGAGGGTAAGGTTAGCTTTATCATTCACTAACTACAAGCTCAAATTGCTTTTTCCAAAAAAATTATTACAGACCCATCCATTGCTTCATCCATGCCTAGGATTTCTTGATGGGGTGATGAGTTCCTAACCAAGCGATCGCCTCGGTTTTTCCCGCTGCTCCCCGGGGCAATTCTCCATCCAGGCTGGCTCGCCGCAGGTCATCCAACATTTCCTTGAACTGTTTGCCAGGCTTATAGCCCAATGCTTTGAGGTCATTGCCATTGAGCGGTGGCTTGACTGATATCCATCGGGTGAGGTGGCACCACAGCTGACGTCGCTCGGGAAGCTCGGTGTTGGCCGCGATCAAAATTAAGCTCGGAATATCGATGGGGCTCAGGGCTTCGTAGACCTGGCTGGGACGTTCGGCCTGGCTGAGTTGTTGATCTACCGTGGCCTGATGCTGACTGAGTTGGCTGAGGCGAGTGATGCTATCCATGGGTAGCTGTAGCTTGCTGGCAATGCTGCCGCGCAGTTCCGGTGCAAGGTCCGCCAACAGAATTTCTAGGCGCAGGAGCCAAGGGGTTAGCGGGGCTGCTGTGGAGGGTTGATCCACGCTGTTGATCGCTCGATCTACGAGGCGAATGCGTCGCCAGAGTTCCGGCGTCAGCTTGAGTGAATTGTGAATGCAGCGGAGGGCTTCCAAGTCCCCCAGCAGTCGCAGAGCGGGCTGCCAATATTGGGCTTCTAGGATGTATTCCAGTTCGGAGCGTAGGCGGGTTTGCAGGGCGGGGGTAATGGGGTTTTCGCCTCGGGTGCGGTCATACACGCCACTGTCTAGGGCATAGGTAATGTGGTCGCGGGTTTGGCCTTCAATTTCAAAGCCGAGGCGGACTGCAAAGCGCACGGCCCGATAAATTCGGGTGGGATCTTCGATAAAGCTATTGGCATGGAGGACGCGGATCTGGCGATCGCGCAGGTCTAGCATTCCTCCAAAGAAGTCCAGCAGTTCCCCGGCCTTGGGGTCGGTGAGCTGCACTGCCAGAGCATTGATCGTAAAGTCGCGCCGGTAGAGATCCTGGCGCACGGAGCTGGCTTCGACTTCGGGATTGGCCGCAGGGTAGGGGTAAAACTCTGTGCGAGCTGTGGCGATGTCTAAGCCCAGGTTGCCGAAGTGTGGATCTCGATGCCACAGCAGGGCTGCAGTTTGGAATTTGCCATGGACTTCTAGGCGAGCTTGGGGATAACGAGCGAGGAGTGCTTCGGCCAGTTCGACCCCGGCGGCTTCACTGACCGCATTGTGAAAGCCATCGACGATCAGGTCGATGTCACTGAGCTGGAGGGGCTCATCCGGTGCGGCTAGCAATAGGTCTCGCACGCCGCCCCCCACGAGGTAGAGGTGCCACCCCTGAGCTTGGGCATATTGGGCGGTGGCTTCTAGGAGTTGCCAGAGTTCGGGAGTGAGACGCGATCGCAGTAAGTCTTTCACGGACTGGGTGCTTAAGGCAGAGGCTTGATCCAGCACATCCGTTTGGGCAACGCCCTGGGCCTTGAGATGGTCTTGGTGCAGTTGCCGTAGCACATCGGTGCGGGTGACGATGCCCACGAGATGGGCATCGTTGAGGACTGGCAGTCGCCCAATGTCGTAGGTGACCATGAGCTGCTCGATTTCGTTCAGCGCTGTGCCGGGGGTAATAGTCTTAAGGCGGGTGGTCATGTAGCCCTTGACCGGCGCATGGCCAAAGCCGTGGTGCAGTGCTAAGTCGAGGTCTCGTCGCGAGATAATGCCAACGAGTTGATCGTCGTTATTGACCACGGACAGCCCAGAATGGCCATAGCGCAGCAGGATGCGCTGAGCCTCTGCAATCTGAGTCTCGGGGCGGATGGTGCGCACTGGCGAAGACATCAACTCCTGGGCCGTAAGGGCAGCCGGAATTTGGGCGATCAACTGCTGACGGAGTTTGTCCAAAGTTGCTTGGGCATCTGTCCCCCGCATCGCTAAACTACCTGCCTTGGCATGGCCACCACCGCCCAAGGGAGAGAACAGGGCTTGGAGATTTGTACCTTGGATACGCGATCTCCCAATGATGGTGATCCGTTCAGTGATGGTTTGAGTGATTGCTTGGGACGCTTCTGGCTGGACCGTGTTGTCCGACTGATCTGCTAGTTGCGATTGTGACTCTACTAAAGGCTTACCCTTTGCGGGGTAGTGAGCCCCTAGCAAAATGGCATCGCTATCGGTCAATTCCAAGAGTTGACTGGCTAGTCTCGCGAGCCCTCCAATAAACCCTGGGGTTTCTAAGAGAACCCAAGACACGGTTTTGCCCTGGACCGTTTGGGACTGAATTTGGGAGATTGCGCTGCTGAGTAGCTCCTGCAACTCTGGCGCCAGACCAGGTTCAATATAGTCTCCCAGCGCTTTGATATTGGCCCCTTGACCCATGAGCCAGGCCAGCCCCTGGGCATCACGGGCCGTGGCATTTTCGAAGGTGAGAGAGCCAGTATCCACATGGATTCCCAGGGCCATGGCCGTGGCGGAGAATGGATCAATCTCAATTTTTTCCGCTTGGAGCTTTTCAATAACTAGAGTAGTTGTTGAGCCAACTTTTTGAATGTCGATCTCCGTCGCTGGGATATCGCAGTCCGTGCCGATGTGGTGGTCGTACACCCGTAGTGCCTGGAGCTGGGTTAAGTCGAGCCAAGGAGCAGCCTTGCCGAGGCGATCGCGGCGCTGGGTATCGACGACCGTGAGGCTGCGAATGGTTTCGGGCCGCACAGAGCGCAGTTCAATGAGGGGATATTCATCGCGATGCAAGGCGAGGAAATCCCGCACCGTAGGGTGAGCTCCTCCGGTCAGTACAATGCGAGCCCCTGGCAGTAGCAGGGTCATGCCGACAGCTGCCCCAAGGGTGTCAAAATCGGCGGTGGTGTGGCA
>CALLPZ010000237.1 GCA_938015405.1 uncultured Pseudanabaenaceae cyanobacterium | reverse complement strand
TTGCTGTGGGGCTTGTTAGGGCTGGAGCTATGGCGTCCGGGGATGGCGAAGGTGGGGCTGGAGCGTTTGGGGGGTCGTGTTTTGGCGGTGGTGCGGCAGCCAGTGTCCTGGGAGTTTGGCCAGGTGCGGTGGCCGGTGTGGCTGTTGTTAGCTTTGCTGGTGGTGGTTTTGGGCTTTGTGGTGCGTCAGCAACTGGGGGCTGGGGTGTTGTCGGGGGAGGCGGGTCAGTTTGTGTTGCGGATTTTTGGCTGCTTTTTGATTTTGCCAGGGCTGTTGGCTGGGCTGGTGCTGCGATCGCCCCTCTGGCAGCGCTGGGAACAGTGGTGGTCCCTGGGCTAGTTTGGCTGGGGAAATTCTGGGCAGACTATTCGATCCCAAACTTTCCGTAAAGTTCACTGCCGAGACTGTATCTAAGGGTTAGTATTGAATTCAATACAGGTTCAGTTGACGCGATCGCCTTCGGAAAAGCGGCATCGCCATACTAAAGCCTCAGTATTTTCAACTTAATACTCCAAGCTGGGCACACCATTGCGGCCAGACAGGTTTAACAGCCGGTCAGTTCGTAGCGGTGAGGGCGCGAAGGGATTCGATTGGAGCTCTATCCCTTAGCCCATGGAGCGATCGCAATGGCGAAAAAGAATAATGATGTTGTTGCCCTGTCTGGAGCATTCATCATCACAGTGGGGCTGCTGGTCGGCGGAGGTTGGTTCCTTTCCCGTGCTGGTGGGATTGACGTGAGCAACCTTGCGAAGACTGAGCAGTCCACAGCGAAAGATCCTCGGGCAAAGACAAGTTTGTCTGCCCTGGGTGATACCTTTAGCGGTTATTCGACGCTGCGCTCCGAGGCTTTCCAAAGTGACTTGTTAGAACGCGGCGTGGGCCTGACCTATGGCGATGAATTTGACCAGCAGGCTCGGGCAGGAGCGATAGATCGGGGTGAGGCTGACTTGATCGTGACCAGTCTGGATCAATTCTTGACCCATCGCCCTGAGGGCAAAATTGTGGGCTTGGTTGATCGCACTGTGGGAGCTGATGCTGTGGTGCTGAGCAGTCAGCGCTTTCCGCAGCTCCAGTCTCTGATTGACTTGGAGAAGTTCGTTGCACAGCGGAAAGTGCAAGGCAAAACCAGCAAAATCGTTTTTGCGGGAGATACCCCCAGTGAGTTTCTGGCCCTTGTGCTCGATACCTCCTTTAGCAACTTTAATCTTTCTGACTTTGAAGTGGTGAAGGTGTCGGATGCAGTGGAGGCCTGGAAAAAGCAACAGACCGATGCGGATGTGCTGTTGTCGGTGCTGTGGGAGCCCTTTGTGACCGAAGCGGTGAACCAGGGCAATACCGTGGTGCTGAGTAGTGCCGATGTGCCCAAGGTGATTGTGGATGTGATTGTGGCGAGCGATCGCAGTTTGGCCTCCAAGCCTGAAACAGTGCAGCAGTTTGTGGAGGCCTATTACCGTCGGATTGATGCTTCCATGCAGGACCCCGGGCTATTAACGCGGCAGATTGCCCTCGATGGTGATTTGGATGGGGCTCAGGCTCAATCGGTGGCCCAGGGGATCCAGTTCTTTACCTCTGCTGAGGCCCAGAACTGGATGGAATCCGGGCAGTTGGAGAAGCGCATGAAGGCGATCTCGGGGATTTTGGCCTTGGCTGGGCGGACGCAGCCCTTAGCGGGTCAGGGGAGTGAGTTATTTACGGATGAATTTGTGGCACCCTTGGCCGCTCAGACCGAGGCATTGTTGGCCGCGATCGCCGCAGATAACCCGGAGTTGGCTAAACAACTTAGGAGCCAAGGACGGCCTGCAGTGGTGAAGACGATCTCCAATGCCCAGATTCATCAGGCCAACCCCATTGGTCACCTCAAGGTGAGAGGAGAAGTGAAGTTCAATACGGGCTCGGCAACGTTGGCTGCGGAGAGTCAGCAGGCCTTGCAGCAACTGGCCACAGAGATTGGTGAGTTTAGCCCCAATACCGTGGCCGTAAAGATTCAGGGACATACGAGTCGCTCGGGTAGTGCCATGTTGAACCAAACGCTGTCCCAGAAGCGGGCTGCGGTGGTGGTGGATTACCTCAAGGGACAGCAGCTCCCTCACAATTTGGCAGCAGAAGGCCTGGGCTTTTCCAATCCTTTGCCTGCGATTGATCCTGCTTCGCCATTGAACCAGCGGACCGTCATTCGCCTAGTCAGAATTGGTGGCTAGTTGTCCCCCTAAACTCCCTGCGGGCGAACCGCAGTTCGCCCCTACGGTTCAACTGACGGGAATAGGGGGTCACCGAACCGGATTTGGTCTGAGCGGTTGTTTGGAAATTCGGCTTAACCTTAAATTTGATACCACTATCAAATGATTTAAGCTCCAGTTTAGGTCAATTTGTGGCTCTTTTAAGACGCGCTGCGATGGGCATCGGCCTTTTCAAACAACCTTTGAACGGAATTATTTGATTATTTGGAGGCTGATGATGCCTGCTCCTTTGTTTGATGCAAATCGCCAGAAGTTATTGGACCAGGCGATCGCCCTCTCCCGCCGATTGCCCGAGGGGACGCCTGCACAGCAGTTGCGTTGGGAACAGAAACTACATGGACTTTGGCAGGAGCTGCAATGCTTCCAGCCTGAACTGATGGAGTCGCCCAAGTCAGTGGAGCAGATTCCAGTCAAGGTTCGCTCTGCCATGGCAGAAGCCTTGGTGTTATTGCCGCTTTACCAAGGGCTGATTGATCCAAGGGCTTTCTATGGTTCCTTGTCATCGCCAACGCTGGCACGCTATCAGCCAGTGGCGGTGCCGGAAGCTTGGCAACAGCATTTGACGCTTAGCGGGGTTGCTGAGGTTTTTGGGTTGGACTTAGAGGAGCAAAGGGCGATCTCTCAACGTCGAGGGCAGACCGTTGCTCGTATTGCTCGCCATCGCAAGCTATTCCGGGC
>CALLPZ010000236.1 GCA_938015405.1 uncultured Pseudanabaenaceae cyanobacterium | reverse complement strand
AGAGAATTGGGGTGTTCCTCTGGGGCAATGGCCACAGGGCAGGATGAGCCTGCCTTGGGTTTAGAGATCGAGGCATCGCAGGGAGGAGGGCAAGAAGATGACGTCGCGCTGTTGGGGGCTGAGCTGCGTGAATCGCTGTTGCCTGTTGTGACACCGCCGGAACAGGATATGCCTGAGTGGGAGCCGCTTCAGTCTCCACCACTGGACCCAGAACAACCCTTCACTGCGGAGACGGGAGGAATTTTGGAGCCTCGTTCTACTCATGAGGAGAGTGAGCTGAGCTTGATTGAGGCTGTTGTTTCGGTCCCTGCAACTGAGCCTACGATGTTTATGGAAGATGGTGAGGCAGAGGCGGATTCGTCAGAGACGGAGGGGGTCGCTGTTGCTGAGGATATTGTTGCGCAAGTGCCTGGAACGGTTGAGCCCATCCTTGAGCCCTCCATAGAGAATGCTTCCAACCCCTTGGAATTGCCTGCCAATCCTACGTTGGCTGGGGCTGAAGTGGCAGTGGAGGTTGAAGTCGCCTCGCTCCCGCAAATAGCAGCTCCCGCTAACCTTGAAACGATTGGTTTTGAGACGGTGGATATTGCTAGAACTCCTGGCTCTAGGCGCTGGACAAGTCAAGCGAATGCCGCTGGGGACTTGGAGCAGTTGGGCCTGAGCCAAGATTGGCGCGTTGCGCCGGGAGTGACGGCGACGGCGTCCCAGTCTTTGCATACAGCGGGAGCGTTGGAGGGGGCTGCGATTTCTGGGCTGGAGCTCAGAGGAGAGCGCTCGATCGCCACCCATACTTCTCTGACAGCCCGCTATGCCCTAGCTCAAGACTTGAGCGGCCGTGCCGAGGCAGGGCTTCTGCAGCAGCGGTCTTTGGGCCTGAAGCATCGTTGGCAGCTTATGCCCAAGATGTTTGTTGAATTTGACTATGAGCGAGTTTGGGGTAGAGGCCTGGTCGCAGAGTTAGAGCAGAGTTCGCTCAGTTCTCTAGGCTTTGATCTTGAGCGTGAGGAGAAGCCAGGGGACAGTGGTGAGTGGGGGGGACAGGCTCTGCGTTGGCCTGATTCTCTGAAGCCGATGTCCACAAGCCGAATTGCCAATCGGGCGGGGAATCGTGTCAGTGTTTATGTCAATTACTTGCCTGGACCGGATTGGCAGGTGCAGGGACGGCTACAGAACCGGAATGAAGGCGATCGCAGTCGTACCCAGATGACTGCAGCATTGCGAGGCCAACTGTCTCCCCGCTGGTATGGCTCCTTAGATGGGGAGCAAACCTATGCCACGGATCCGAAGGTGGAGGGTATGGGGCCCACAACCCATCTGCGTTTGGGGGCGATGTATCGGCCTGTTGCTTCGCCTCATTATGGGGTGGGAGCGGCTCCTCGGGCGGCGGCCCATTCCGCTTGGGCGATGCAGTTGCGCTACGAATATCGGCGCAACTTGGACTTAAGTCATGATGAGGCTGAGTCGGTCTCGGACCAAGGCTTTGGTTCGGCAACCCATCTGGCCGGGGCGGAGTTCTCCTATGCTCCTGCATCACGCTGGCAGTTGCGTAGTCAATTAGCACTGCGCCACCGGTCTTTGTATGCGGTGGAGGAGCCAGAGGACGAAGGCATGGCGGTTTTGGCTCAACAGCAAGTCAGTTACCGAGTGGGGCCGCGTTTGAAGCTTCGGTGGGATGTTCGGTCTCGGTCTCATCTGGGGGGTGAGGGAAGCCAGACGGCGCTGTCCATGGAAGCGGCCTATGGAGTAACGCGCTATTTGAATTTGGTGCTGGGCTATGGAATGGGGAAAGGGCGCGATCGCGACTTCCTCCAGCGTGGCTTTACCGATGGACCCTATGTTCGCTTGAAACTGAGATAATCCTGCCATTCTGCTGCCTGGGCCGTAGTGCAAAGTGCAGGGTTATGAGGCTTATCTAATACTCAGATTTTCCTGGCTTGTTTCTCAAAATCGTCTCCTAACTTACGAGTTGTAGAACGTTTGATGACTGAGACCCGCTTCAGGAGACTTCCCATGCAACGTACAGAGTTGACGACTGCTGCCCCAGAGACCCTCTTTGTTCCAGATGAGCTGCGAGAGAGCAGCTTGGCTGAAACCTTGCCGCTGTTAAGTCCTGCCGAGGTCTCAGATTTAATCGCGTCCTGCGGTGAGTTAGGCCCAGATCCCAGCTCAGACTACTTCACAGCCCGCACCAAAAATATTGCTTATGCGTTGTGCATCAACGGAGACTGGTTTCAGATTCGGGCACACTGCTTTACTCAACCCCAGCAATACAACGATTTCTCGGGGGGCTACAAGCGTTGCTATCGAGAAATGCCCAAGCAATTTTTAGAGTCTGAGGCTACGAAAAAAGCGCTGAATGCTTTCAAGTCTGCCTACAACATCCCCGACAACGAACCTATCCTCATCCAAGTTCAGAAAAGCCATGTGACTGGGGAGAATACAGGCCAAAGCTTGACAGGACAAGGCATTCATTCCGATGGTGCTGACCGTGCCTTATTGATCTGCTTGGATCGCAACAATATTGAAGGGGCTGAAAACGCAATTTATGCGGATCTGGATGGGGCGAAGTCGCTGATTAATCCCTGCGTTCTCAATGAAGGTCATGCCTTGCTATGGCATGACAACCAGGTCTTCCACGATGTCCAGCCTGCTAAAGTTGCTGATGCAGCTAGTCAAGGCAGTCGAACAGTCCTCATTGCCCATTATCCTGCAACCCAATATTTGAATGGCACTGTCAATCCCAATAACAACTTGGGAACCAATCTTGTTCAGGATAGTGAGCGGTTACGGGACAAGATGTGAGGCGATGAAGCATAGGCTCAGTCGATACGACGTCCCAGTGGCGTCGGTGCTCCAAAACTGTCTTTTCCTGTACCTGACTCAAGTCTGCTTTGCAGGGAAACATGAGGCTGATTGTTTTATGTGTATGCAACTTTCTTCCTCTTCGAGAGCGAATGCTGCCGTTGCCGCAGGGCCTGAGTCTCCTGGCTTTGCCCAGTTGGAGTTACGGATTTTTCGGAGGCGTTGGAGTGGACTGAGCTGATTCAGAGGGCTCTGCTGCCGCTGATTGAAGCTGGCGAG
>CALLPZ010000235.1 GCA_938015405.1 uncultured Pseudanabaenaceae cyanobacterium | reverse complement strand
GCCTTGCTAACCCTTGTGGTTCAGCTCATTGGGACTGAACAGCGTGAATCTGTGAGAACTGAGACTCAGCGTGAAGCCCAGCTAGCCCTAAACTATATCGCTTCAGATTTGCGCCAAGCTGTCTACATCTATGATGGGCGAGTGCATCCTCAACCAGCTGCTGGTGGTTCTACGCCCAGCTATATTAATTTCTTGCCCAACGCACTGCAAAATCAAAACAACTATCGGCCCGTTCTTGCATTTTGGAAAACGAAGCCGATTGAAGATATTGAAGCAACTGCTTTGCCCGACTTTAATCCTGACTCTACCTCGGGTGCGGGATGTCGACAGTTTGTCGCTGGTGCGAATCTGGTTCAGTTTAATGAGTGTAATAACCTTTGGTTGAGACGTCAAAACTATAGCTTGGTTGCCTATTTTCAGGCCATTAACGACACGACAAATACCCCTGACAATAAGTGGAAAGGGAAGTCACGTATAGTTCGTTACGAGCTGGATAAGTACACTGATGCTGGTCTGGCGACATTAACTCGTACGCCTGGCTATGTTGATCCTGCGGAGATTGGTAGTGATGGTTTTGCCAATTGGCCCTATGGTGCTCCCACTGTAGCCGGAGCCAATGCGTTAGTGGACTGTCAGACAACCTCATGTGCAGATGCAGCTCCAGCAGGTACCCCTGATGGAGGGCCTCAAACTTTGGTCGACTTTGTTGATTTGGTCACTCCGGCGACTTCGGCTAGGAATTTAGCTTTGCGAAACGATGAGCCTGATGACTGTGGAGCCTTGAACATTACCGGCAACAATGTGGATGCTGCCGGTAATTCTGTAATACCTGCTGGGGGAGGTAATCCAGAATTTATCGAGTATTTCATGACCCCCAGTAAGGATGATGTAAACTTCCCCAAGCCTGCATTTTTCGTCTGTCTGCGCAACACTGCTGATCGTGCTCAGCCCAATAATCCTAGGGTTGGGCAAATTCAGGATACGGTCGTCTTTCTGCGAGGCAATGCTAATGGTCGAGGGGGAACTGCGACAGACAGCTTCTTGCCAACGCTTGAGACTCGGATAACGATGCGCGGTGTTATTGATAGGGTGATTCGCTAATGGCTACTCAACTGTCTTCGGACCGATCTAAAAACTTGGATTTGATTTGGTTATTGTCAGCTAGTACTAAGCCCAACAAGGCTGCCTCCCACGAAGGCTTTACGCTAGTGGAAGTGCTAATTGTGGTTGTGCTTGCGGCAGTTTTGGTTTTAATTGCTGCTCCGGGTTGGTTAGCTTTTGGTAACCGTCAACGCGTCGGCACAGCCAACACCGAAATGTTGCTACTCCTTCGTGAGGCTCAGGCTGAAGCTATTGCTAAGCGTACAACCTATGGTGTTAAGCTGACTCCCGATGAAGCTCTAGGTCCAACCGTAACTAAGTTCACCTCAAGAGGGCAGGCTGCTGGAGACATCATTGAAATCTCAACGGAGAGATTGGGGAATGACGACTCTGATAAGCCCAGCGGACTGACATTGACTACAATTCCGGCTAATCCAACTAATCTATATCGGTTTAATTTCGATGGTAGCGTCGACGGAAATACTAATGGCGACTACATTTACAAAATTGTTTTGGA
The DNA here is from genome assembly GCA_938015405.1 of uncultured Pseudanabaenaceae cyanobacterium. Classification (GTDB taxonomy): domain Bacteria; phylum Cyanobacteriota; class Cyanobacteriia; order PCC-9006; family JAAUQQ01; genus JAAUQQ01. The sequence continues at coordinate 5,252 of CALLPZ010000235.1, read as the reverse complement.
AAAGGAAGGGGTCCGTCGCTGCGTCGTTGTTGAGACTTTGTTGGGGGCTATGAGTGAAGGCAAAGATGATGATTGCGATGCATAACAACCACGCTAACTTCGATTAAATAATGCTTCGTAAAGAGAAGGCCTGGCTTGGAAATCTTCCAAACCGGGCCTTCTCTTTGTTCTTTATTCTACGCGTTTAGATAACCTGAGATGTCGCCAGGTCTAAAACGCGACTAGTGATTATGGTCGTGATCATGCTCAATTGCCTGAGTTACGAGCTTAGTAAGACCGGACTGCTGATACGAAACAGGGGAGGCTGTGAACTGAGTCGTATTAGAAGGAGCAGTTGCTTGAGTGCGGGCCACCGGGCTACCTTCCAAAGCCTTCACAACTTCTACAACCTTCTGCTCCAGCGGAGTGGTGGGCTTAAAGCCTTGAGCCAGCTGCTGCGGCTGTTGCTTCTGTAGTAGGGGTTGAAGGCCAGTAGATAGCTTGATTGGCTTTTGAGGATTTGCACTGGCTAGCTGGCCAGGGCTCAACTTGATGGGAATCTGAGCAATGCTAATGGGTTGCATGGGCTCGCTGCGTAGGAGCTGCATTAGCTGGGCAATGGAGCCTTCAAGGAAGCGGCCTGGATCGATCGCAACCCAGCCTTCATTGGTCAATTCACGAATTTCAAAGTGGAGGTGGGGTCCAGTGGAGTTGCCGGTGCTACCCACACGGCCAATGACTTCACCCTGCTGCACGATTTGCCCAGGCTGGACGTAAATCTCGGACATGTGCCCGTAGAGGGTCTGATGCTTGCCATCAGCATGGTCTAGGACAACAGTGAGACCATAACCACCCACAAAATCAGCTGTGCTGGCCTGACCGGATAAGGTTGCCACAATGGGCGTACCCTGCTCAGCCGCAAGGTCTGTACCGCTGTGGAAGCGGCGATTGCCAAAGATGGGGTGGGTGCGCCAGCCAAAGACGGAGGAGATGGGAGCAGGCATGCTCAGGGGGAAAAGCAACTGGCGATCGCCATTACCAATCACCCCATTGGGGCGCTGAGTACGGGCGAAGTAGCTGCTCACATTGAGCGATGATGAAAAATTCTGGCCCAGACTATGTACCGCCACACTCAAAGGGTTCTTCGAAGCAGTGGGATAGGTGACACTGTAGCCGCTGCTCTGGGAGGCATGGCCTGCAACTTGGGTCGTCGCTGCAGTTGAGGGGCTTGGGAGGTTATTGTTCCGGGAGCTACCAATGACATTGGGGGCTGCTGCCGGTTGAATCTTTTCAGCCTGGGCCGCTGTAACGTTCGTGGGGACAGAACTCTCAGCTGCTTCGGCGGTGAGAGGTGCGTCTACGTTCGCAGGCTCACCTGCAATGGATTGAGCCGGAGCAGCAATGCTGGGAGCGACTTCCTCAATTGTTTCAGTGCCGTTGACCGCAGGCTCACTAACGATAACTTCAGGATTCTCAAGTAGCTCAGCATCCTCTGCATAAATAACTTCACTATCGGTCGCGCCAGTGGAGTAAAGGTCGGAGTTATCGATGAAGCTACCGCCCGCAGCCTCGCTGGGCACAACGTCCAAGCGGGGCGCATAGTCTTGTAGCGGCTCGTCGAAGACGGTCTCCACCTGAGTTTCTTCGGCGTAATCCTGATAGCTAGCGGGAGGAGTTAGCTCTTCAGGTGAAAGCTGAACCACGGGGGATTCCAACGCCGGAGCAGGTAGAGGAGCCTCATAGACAGGCTCGGGCTCATACAAGACAACAGGCTCAACGGGGGCGACATAGACAGGTTCAGGTGCAACGTAGGCCGGCTCAGGCGCAACGTAAGCTGGTTCGGGTGCAACATAAGCCGGCTCAGGTTCAACGTAAGCCGGCTCGGGCGCAACGTAGGCTGGAGCAGACTCAATGGCTGCAATGGGCGCAGACTCATCCAGTAAGGCAGAATCCAAGGTTTCTTGGGCGAGGGCTAAACCGTTAAGGAGCAAGCCACTGCTGAGTAGGCTCGCGCTGCCTATACAGCCTAGAGAACGAATCAAGACAGGGGATATTCGTCCGTTTGAAGCGGGGGTAGGCTGCAAGGTCATGCTTGTCGCGAGGATAAAACGTCAGAATAATTAAGAGCGTTGCTCCAAGAATGCCTAAGAAGGCCCTTGTAAACAGCACATTTTAGAGATGGCTGGATGCCTAGATATGGCTCTAGCCTAATCGTAACCTAAGTTAATGGTGCCTGGAGTAAACAAAAGCGTTCCGTTATTTACGAAAACTTTTAATTCTCCGTAGGGAGTTATCCCTTCCAGGTTACCCATTTGACCGTTTGGAATCACTATGGGTTGACCCATACCGGAGAGCAGGGACTCATATTTTGCGATTAAGGGTGCTAGAGGGAGGGAACCTTGACACCAGTTGCAATAGCCCAGGACTAATCCTTGAAGGATGAGGGCTGTTAAAACTTCTAGACTCTCTATTCTGCGATTCCGTTCCACGAGCCGGATGGAATTGAGGCAGATCCCAGGAGGAGACACAGGATTTTGCCAGTTGAGCCCTATGCCGATGACGGCTTGATGAATGGATCCGCTTCGTAGGCGAGACTCGGTGAGTATGCCTCCTAGCTTTTTGCCCTGGAGCAGTAGGTCGTTCGGCCATTTGAGCTGGATGCTTGTTGCCGTTGCGAGACCCAGCTGCTGGTTGATTGTAGTGGCGACTCCCCAGGCACTGCCTAGGGTGAGGCGAGCCCCTTCCGTCGCGGGGAGATGGGGGCGTACGCCGAGGGAGAGGTAGAGACCGCCGGGGGGCGATCGCCATTCCTTGCCTTGGCTGCCCCGGCCTTGGCTCTGCTGAATTGCAATGACGGCAGTGCCAGCCGGGGCACCGTTGCTCATCAGAGTTTGTAGCTGGTCATTGGTGGAGGCGAGTTGGGCATAGGCCTGGAGATTGATGCTGAAGGGAGCATCATCAGGCAGGTTCAAGGCCTGGTAAAAGCGATCTAGATCGAAGAAAGACAAGGTCTGGCGTTGGGAGTCGTTGCTACGTGGAGGAGAAGATCAAGCGATTGAAAATTCAACTAAACATTCACTCGTAAAGGACTGCTGTAGCCTGGATAGGGCTTGAGCTAGGTCGGAACGTTAGGGCTGAATCTGGCTCAATGCCCGTGAGATTCATATTTATTGTGGCTTCTAAAGGGACGTTCCATGGCGCAGTGGCAATGGCAAACGACGGATGGGTTTACCTATTTGACCTGTGATTTATTAGCAGATTGGTCCCATGGATTCTTTTCCCAGGCGAGCTGGCCCCAAACCCCTGCAGCCTTGACCCAGGCACTCAATCCTCAGGCCCAGGTCTTTCGGGTGAAACAGGTCCATGGCAACCGGGTGATGGATACGGCGGGAATGGAATCGGTGCCCCAGGCGTTGAGTCCTCAAGCCACAAGTCCTCAGGTCAGTGCTGTCGATGCCCCTGCCGGCAATGTGGCCCAATCGGGAGCAGGCCAGACTTTTGATGAAGCCGATGGCATTTTTGCCACGGGGACAACCCAGGCTGTTTGGGCCTGTTCGGCGGATTGCACGCCTGCACTATTGGGAGATGTTGTGACTGGCAAGGTGGCTGCCGTCCATGCGGGCTGGCGAGGCACTGCAGCCCAGATTTTGCCGGAGGCCGTGAGCCTTTTTCTCGCCCAGGGGAGTCAGCTTGGCGACTTACGGGTGGCCCTAGGCCCCGCCATTGATGGCGCGGTTTATCAAGTGGATGTGGAGACTGCGCTCAAGACAGGCGGGATGTTGGTGGATGGAGCAGATGAAGCAGCGCTCCAGGCTTTGATGGCACTGCCCCAGCCACCGGTGCTAGCCGATGGAGAGCCTGGTAAGGCCCGCTTGGACGTCCGTCGAGTCAATGGTTTGCAATTGGAAAAACTGGGATTTAAGTCTGATCAGTATTCCATCGCCCCCCATTGCACTTTCCAAGAGCCAGAGTCTTTCTTCTCCTATCGCCGAACAGGTGAGAAAAAGGTTCAGTGGTCAGGAATTGTCAGTCGCTAGGAGCTAGGGCAAAATCGAGTAAAGCATCTCTTTAGGGTGGGCGAGGGGCAAGGCCCGGCTTGCCATCCGTGAGCCCATACGAAATGCGATAAGGTAATCCATTAGGGGATGGTCCGGTTTCGAATTTGAGCTTCATTTTTGATTTGTCTGCCCTATGACTCGTCTTGAGCCTGGCCAAGCTGAAACGCGCTTGGCAGATACAAATCTGGGAGATGCTGGCGGAGACAGCGTCATTGACTTTGACAAGATCAAGGTCAAGCCGGGCTATGCCAAAAAGCGCTTTTTGGCCCTGAAGGAGGCCTTGCGAGAATGCGATCGCCGCATCGCTGCGGAGCCCCGGAACTTGGCCCATTGGCTCCAGCGGGGAGAGGCGCTGTTGCGCCTGCGGGATTATGAAGCGGCGATCGCCAGTTGTAATTGTTGTTTGACCCTTAATCCCGAGTGGGATGCAGCTTGGATGCAGCGGGCAGAAGTTCTCGACCGCATGGGGAATTACCAAGAATCCCTAGAAAATTGGGAATATGCCTCGGCTTTATCGCCGGATTCCCCTGAGGCTTGGAATGGTCGAGGCGTGGTCCTGCGCAAGTTGGAGCGATTGGATGAGGCTTTGGGTTGCTACGACCAGGCTTTGTCGTTAAATGGAGACTATGCGAGGGCACTGAATAATCGCGGCTTTTTGCATGGTCAGCGTGGAAATTGGGATGAGGCTCTGGCAGATTTCGAGCGGGCCGTTGAGATTGAACCGGATTATTATCAGGCCTGGCAGAATCGGGGCTATTTGTTCTATGCCCTTGGGCGTTGTGAAGAGGCGCTGGCTTGCTATGACGAGGCGGTGCTGCTGCGCCCTGCGAAAGACGAAGCCTGGAATGGTAGAGCGAATGTGCTTTATAACCTAGAGCGCTATGAGGCTTCGATTAGTAGCTATGGCAAGGTACTAGCGCTACGTCCCAACTGCGTTGAGGTGCTAGAGAATCGGGGAAATGCCCTCGGGAAGCTTCAGCGCTACCGCGAGGCGATTAATAGCTACACCAAGGCCTTGGTGCATAGTCCGGAGCGGGTGAGTACGGTGTACTACCGGGGCGTGGCCTATGCCCATCTGGGACGCCACCGTAAGGCGATTGATGACTTCAGCTTGGTGGTGGATTTAGAGCCCGACCATTATGACTGTCGTTATAATCGCTCGGCTTGCTATGCCCAGATTGGTGATGCTGATAATGCGGTGGCGGACTTAGAGGT
>CALLPZ010000234.1 GCA_938015405.1 uncultured Pseudanabaenaceae cyanobacterium | reverse complement strand
CCATGATTGCCTTAGTCATTCTCGTTGCTCTCTTGGTAATTAGGGCTCCAGCGTTCGATTATCCCATGGAAATTCAGGATGCTGGTTGGGCTGAATTCGCGTATCCCGTACCTGAAGTGGCTGATCTTTTGCGTCTGGGGTGCGATGTAGACCAGGCCTTAGACTTTGGCGTGAATAAGGACGTCGGCCAACTCTTGGAAGCCAGGAAATTCAGCTTCTTCGGTGATGTAGGCGGGGCAGTAGGGGAGCTGATCGCTGTAATGGCGGAGATTGGCGACGCCGCAGGAGATGGGAAAAAGCTCGGGGTCGAAAAGGCTTGCGTCGTTGGGGCTATCGCCGACCGTAACGACTTGGTGGTTGCTCAGTTCGGGATATTGCTCGGCCATCAGGCGCTGAAGGGCGATGCCTTTGTCTTGGCCCTGGGGGCGGATGTGGCATTGGACGGTGCTGTAGGTGAAGTCCCAGCCTTGGTCTATGCAGCGTTGGGCGATCGCCTCTATCTCCCCTTGCCCTAACCCTGCCACATCAAAGGTCCAATCCGTCAGCCGAAAGCGATTGTCGCTAGACTCCACCAGCTGAGGCCATTCAGTCTTTAACTGTTGGAAGCAATCTGCTAAGGCTTGGCGGTGAGCGGAAATATTTGGGAGGTCTACCAATAATTTGGCTTCGTAGGTGGGAGGAAAGAAATAGAGACCGCCGTTTTCTGCGATCGCCCCTACCACGGGCAAGTATTGCACCAGCCCCTGCACCCAGCCCGCCGATCTCCCTGTCACAATCAGCAGCGGTAGTTCCACACTCTGCAGCTGTTCCAGGGTTGAGATAAATTCTGCTGAAAACTCACCCTCCAGGGTCAGAGTGCCATCCATATCACTGGCAATGAGTTCAATCTGCTGGCGCTGGTCGAGGGAGAAATCGGGCAGGGGGCTGAGGGGCATGGTGTTACAGCGTTGAGATCAAGCTTTGAGAGAAAGGGCACAACAGCATGATCGCCCAGGATGGGATTTGAGTTGTGAATGAGGCTTGCATTGGCTGAAGGGCCAATCATTGCGCCGCAATGGCAGGGAAGACCCTCCATTGGGTGAGGTTTTCTCCCCTGGTAGGCAAATCCTCAATCCCTGTGTCAAATTGTGAGCGAGCAAAACGATGTTACTGTCTTCTGCTCTTTTGCCCAGCTCACCTTCGTGCTGCCAATCTCCACCATTCATGGCCATCCTTAACGCTGATCAGCGCAACTATATCTATATTCTCGAAGCGGCTCGGGTGGGCATTCACAAGCCACTTTTGGCAGCGCTATATGTTGCCCACAGTGGTAATCGTGACTTCCAGGGTAAGGCTGAAGATAATGCCCTGGGGATGCTTGCAGCGCCTGGGGTGACCCAAGCTCGTCTGGATAGCTTTGAAGAACAGGTCCAATATGCAGCGAATACCCTGCGCAGCTTGACAGATGCCTTGATTGAGAAAGGTTTCTCTCCCATTGCCTTGTGGGATGGCGATCGCGGTGGCTACGGCGACAAGTTTCTCCAAGAAATTGCTCGAGGATACAAGCCTACAGCCCGTGATTCCGGTGCTGCCCAGCTTCAGTCCTGCGATTTCCAGGCCCTGAAACAGTCCTACTGGAATGATATTCGCGCCGACTTTCCCGGCGACGAATTGCCCCAAAACCTAGCCTTTCTAGATCAGGCCCTGCTTGAGCTGATCGAGCGTTTGCCAGGCTATTACAGAGGCTTGCCGAACCAGCGAGATTCCATTCTCGAAGCTGGGCGTATTTGGCGTGGCTTGGCTGACCATGCTGAGGTGATTGATTCCTTGGGACTTTCGGCAAATACGCCTGCGGTAACCCTGGACCGAGAACTGGTCAGTTTTATTCAGCGCATTGCCGTGCATTACAGCGGCTACCCCCACCAGCGAGAGGCAATGCTGCGCATGGCTCAGCTATGGCGACAGCTCAATTCTCGAGAGGAGATCATCGCCTCCCTGAGCCAGGATATCTCTCCGCGTCCTGAACTCAACGTGATCGACCCTGCCCTGATTGCCTTTATCCAGCGAGTGCCCCAGTACTACCAGGGCTCTGGTATTCAGCGTCATTCTGTTACCGAATGCTTTCGGCTGTGGAACCAACTGGATTCCCGTACGACTGCTTTGACGGAGTTGGGGGTTAAGACTGATATTTTTGCTCCCAATCAGCAGCTAGATGCTGCGACGGTTCAGCAGGCAGGGAGCCAGCTTGACCAGGCACTGATGAATTTTTCACGCTCTATTCCCACTGCCTATGCGGAATCTGACCATCAGCGCCAGGCTCTGGTGCGGTTGATCCAGCTCTGGCGAAAAACACCCACCAAGTCTCAGGTCATCAATGCCTTGGTCGAAGACGTTAAAGCCATGGAGGGGGCCTTGCCAGATACTCCAGCGGCTCCGCCCAAACCTGAGCCACTGCCGCTGCCACCCCGCCCCAACCGCTGGACCAAAGACAATCTGCAACTGCCTGCTGCTGTCGTGTCGGGAGGTCACTTGAGCTGGGCTACAGCCACTCGGGGCGGCACCCGGATGCCGCCAGATCAAGCAACGGTGGATGCCATCGTGCGGATTGCCCAGCAGGTAGAAAAAGCGAGCGAGCGTATTGGTAAGCCCTTCATCATCACCAGTTGGTTTCGCCCTCCCGATATCAACCGTGCTGTGGGCGGTGCGCCTTTCAGTCGTCATATCGTAGGTGATGCCATTGATTTCTATGTGGAAGGTCTGACGGGGAATCAGCTCTACTGGGCTTTGGACCCTTGGTGGCCTGGGGGGCTGGGTCGCTATAGCAAGTTCCCCTACCTCTGTCACCTAGATGCAAGGGGGTATCGCGCACGTTGGACCCACTAGGGATTTCTAGTTTGAAGCCTTGGGATAGCTGCAAGCGATCGCCAGGCAATCAAACATCGCCTAGAGAAGTAATTCCGGAGAAATCGTCCTCACCGACTGGATTTCAGCAATTCTAGGGCCTGGCATTTGCCTGGCCCTTTTGCGTTTACGTACCTTGCCCGATACGACAGTTACCCCCAGCCCGTTACAACTCAATCATTGGTTTCCACCGGGTTGCCAATTCAAGCCCCTGGGTTGCGAGTCCAACCCATCCATTCCTGCAAAGACCCATTTAACCTGAGCACTTTTTCTCGGGTCACCTTCTGTGGCGGCATCTGCTTTTCTAGGAGACATTTTTATGTCGGCTTCTTCTCCCATCAATCAGGTCTCGGCCGCTCCCCTCAATTCCGCAATGCCGATTCAATCTTTGGTGGTTGCCCAGGTGGGTGAGCCGGCTCCGGTGACGATCCAGGCTTCTGGTCCTTGGATGTATGCCTCTGGGGCTCTTTTACTGACACTTGTAGGGACGAATCTGCTCCACTACAAGCGCCGCAAGAAGATGCGAAAGCAGCTCAAGTTTGAGCATTTCAAAGGGCGCGAGCTGAAGAAAAAGCTCAAGATGGCGCTCAAAACCATTAGCCAGATGGAGAAGAACCCCGACCTGATCCATTCTCGGGATTTCAACCTCGACTACCTGCGCATGCGCATGGATGAGGACACCTTCAACTTTGCAGTCCTCAATAACGTTCGCGTTCGCATCAAAGAAAGCATTGCTCTAGCCCTAAGGCCCCGAGCTTCCGACAATGGCATTGTGGGGATTCCCAGCACAGGACGCCAGATCGATGAAATCTTCGATGTCAGCTATACCTTGGGCGAAGGTAGCAAGAAAGAAAAGCGAGTGCTGTTCAGGGTCCAGATTCGCCTTGTGAAGCTGCCGACCCAGGCCAGCTCCCATACGATTAAGCAGTTAATTGATTGCATTGAGGCCTTTCTCAGCCCTAACGCAGAAGAAGATCACTGGCAGCCCACCATCCAGGGACGCTTGGCCCATATGCAATGGGACCAACTGGCCAAGCCAACCCCCCTACTAGTGCTAGAGCAGAGCCAGGAAGGCTCCAACGTTACCTTCCGCACCCGTAAGCAGGTCAATGTTGATGCAGATGGCACCGTAATTAATGGCAGTCGCAAAACGGACCCGCCTGCCAAACCATCGAAGAAAAGTAAGAAGCTGACGGGGGCTAGAAAGTAATCGAACGCTTCGCAGCATTTCAGCTACCAGAAGCACTAGAGCCAAGGCAAATGTGCTGAGAGGTCGTTTGAGAAAGGCATTGAACAGTTGCTTTCGACCTGGCGCATCAATCAATGAAGCACTTAATCCTTAAAACACTCTGTAGAGAGTTCGGTTCTGATGCAAAGCCAAATTCTCCAACAATGGCTTAGGCCAAGTTGCTAGGAGGCTGGTTGAGTTGATGCCGCATGATTCGCTGCATCTGGGTTTCCAGGTCTTGGCGGCGGACTTCAGCAGCTTGAGCGCCATTGCTTTGCAAGCTTCCGGAAGAATCGCCTGCTGCTTCAAAAAAAAGAATGCTTTCAACCTGCTTTAGAGCGATGAGTTGGAAGAGAATCAACACCACTGGTAGAGCCACCGGTGTTACTTCCGCATCTTTGTGAGTTTGGGCAAAAGCTTGGGCATCCTGAAGGACAGGGAAGGCGTACACCACTGCTTTTTCCTGCTCAGGTTGTGTTCGATGCCCGAGAGTAGTCACTACCCAGCCATCATCGCTGGTCTGTAGGACGTAGTATTCCAAGTGCTTTAACTGGCTGGCCACTTGCTTTAGTAGTGGCCCGACCAAAGAGACTAGCGTCGCAGTGACATCGTCGCCTGGCGCCTGCTGAATCAGCACCTCTATTTGTTGATCCAGACTGGCCATTGCCGTTGTCCCATGAAGCGTTTATCAAGTTCGCTACCTTACCATGATTCTTTTGAGAACTTGGCCAGGTGTGATCTTGATCAGTACTGTGACGATTGTTCTAAGCACTTATTTCCTACGAAGGAAGCATACAGTCCTGATCACGATGAACATTGCTCGAATCCCATAAGAGAGATTTGCTAGGCCTGGTCTGATGTGTAGAAGTTTCCGTTTGCGGACGTTACATTTCTCGCACAATCTCCGGATTGGTTTGGCCATTTCTAACGTTGGGACTCAGAGTGTATAGGGCTACAGAAGTGACTGTTTCTACCACTTGAATTTAGCGATGTTAGGCAAATATAGGCTTACGCGAAATATCAAAGATCCCCTAAATCCTTGTGTTAGGGTCGGGCTGGAACGGAGTATTTATCAGGGACTCTGAGACGTGGAAGCAACTTACAAGCTGTTGTACGACGAGCTCAGACAGGCTACCCGCGCATCCGAGGCTGACTGCCGCGTGGTCGCGAGTAGACTCGCTGAAGAAGTGGGTCGAATCTGTACTGAGAGCCAGCGCATCCAGGCGTCTGGTGAGGTCAATATGTGGGCTGAAAATTTAGCCCGCCACCGCCTGGATCAGTGCCTCAAGTATTACAAGAGTGGCCATCGCCAGGGCCGCATTGAGCTGCACAGTACCCTGAGCGCCATTATTTATCGCTACATCAATCCGTCCAAGGGGCACACCAGCTACCAGGCGAGGTTGACGCTGATTGAGGACTTTCTTCAGGGCTTCTACATGGAGTCACTCAACGTTTTCCGACGGGAAACCTTGTGTGAGCCAGACTATCAGCCCAGAACCATGCTCCAGTTGGCGGAGTACATGGCTTTCTCTGAGCGCTATGGCAAGCGCCGGATTCCGTTGCCCTATGGTCGTAGCCAGCAGCTCATTATTCTGCGGGTACAAACTTTCTCCCAGCAGCAGCCCCAAGAGGCGTTGGTGGACCTGGAGCAGGCTGCGGAAGGCAGTTCTGACTCAGAGGATGCAAGGGGCAATATCTCCATGCAGCAGGTGCGCGAGAAGATGGTGGCGGAGGACACCGAGCCTGCAGAGGATTCTCTACGAGAGAAGGTGGCTCAGGAGCTGATGGAGTATTTGGAGAGCCGTCAGCAATACGACTGTGCTAATTACTTCGTGCTGCGCCTTCAGGATATGTCCGCCAGTGATATTGAAGAAGTGCTGGGTCTAACGTCCCGAGAGCGTGACTATCTTCAGCAGCGATTTAAGTATCACTTGATCCGCTTCTCCATGTCCCATAACTGGGAGCTGGTGCACCAGTGGCTTCAAGCTGACCTGGACAACAACTTGGGTCTACTCCCCCATGAATGGGAGCTGTTCCAGGAGAAACTGACGGATAAGCAGCTTGAGCTGTTAGAAATGAAGCAGGAGAAAATCGAAGACAGTTCCATTGCGAAGGAACTGGGCTGCACCCTGTCTCAAATGAATCGTCAATGGTCCAAGTTGCTGGAGCAGGCTTGGGACATGCGAAATCGACCTTCTGCTCGAATTGAAGCGGCAGAAGAGACTGCTGCTCGTAAGCGCCGTCGGACGACTCAGGTGCTAGGTGCGAAGGCACAAATTGCTGCCGAGGAGTAAAATTTTCCGGAGAAAGCGGGTTCGCCATGAATAGGGACACATACACCTTAGAGCAAAGGTTCTTGGCCTGGTTAATCCAGGAGCCGGAGACTGAGGCTGCGCTACTGAAGCCGCAGGATGAAGATGCCTTTGAGGGAGTTCATCCGCTTGAGAGTCAGGATAGAAATCTGTCTACGGTTCCATTTGGTGACCCTTTAGACGTTGAAGATTTTGCCGAAGAGTCCTGGACTTTAGGTTTTCGGAATGTGCATCAGGCTTGGGATACCATCCCTCGCTCTTCAGGGCATGAACCACTTAAACTGGGAGCAAAATTTGTGGTACAAGAACGCTTTTATACATTGCTGAAGCAGCGTTTTCAGCAAGAGTTGGAGGCAAAGCCGCCTCTCTTCCCTTGGGAAGATGAAATCATGGAATATGAGGACGGCCCTGTCTTTAGCTTGGCTGGGTTTGAAGCTTGGAAGCCTCAGCTCGATGGCCTGCGTTTGCCAGTGAGCATTCCTGCCGATGTGATGGCTCAGGTTTTTGAGAAGTGCCAGATGTTGGCAAAGTCCACCGTGCAGGATGGCCGCCGCCTCGTTGCAGCGGTTGAAGGTCTTTTCCCTAACCAGGGTGAGCCTCTAAATGCTTTGGCGGGTTCCATGTTGCTGGGCTATAGCCGTGATGGCGAAGGTTTGGCTTCTCGTCTGTTGGGGAGCCAAGTGCCTGAGGCATACGAGACTGCAACGCCTGAGCAGCAGATGACGCTGGCGATGATTGCGGCGTACGAAGTGTTGGCGCGTCTAACATTGAAGTTGTCGGCTATTGAGCCTGCTGTTTCTCAGTCTTGGGAGACTTCTGTGGGCCGTGTGAATCTCCATGCTGTGTTGGAAGGTCACTCTTTGCGTTTGGAAGCTCAGCTTCCCGTTGCTGGCTCTGTTGAGCTAGATGGCGCTGCAGCTCACACGCGTAGCGAGTTGGATGCTGCGGGTGTGGCTACTTTGGTGGTGTCTGATGCCCATGTCGGTCAGACCTATCAGGTTCAAGTCATGCTGAAGGAAGCTGAGGCTCCGTTGGGTTTCACTATTCAGCTTCAATAGAATCCTGTTGGATTCCTGATTTCTAGCTGTTGGATGGATGGCTAGGAGCTCCAGATTGGGAGAGTGCTGTGATGGCACTCTCCTTTTTTGTTGTGAGGCAAGATTTTAAGGGACCAAGTTAAGTCTTTGGAAATGCAGGTGTTTAAGGCGATCGCTTCAACTCCCGAAAGCAGGGTGGCTAATGAGGCTGGGAGCATCGAGTAATTCTAAAGGCGGTGGCATCAAAGTTTGGAAGGTCCAGTAGGCTAGCCAACCGCTGGTTAGGAGTAGGATCGGGACCGAGAAGCTGGCCATGGATTCTGGGAGATTGCAGATCTGGATTAGGCCGCTGTGGAGGATGAGAATGCTGAGGGAGAGAGCGATGGTAATGAGGCTGAGCTGGAGAGGCCAGAGGTCGGGGGAGCGTGGACTCATGACGAGGCAGAGCAGCCCCAGGGGGAGAAGGGCAGCTCCAGCAACGAAAAGGACTTGGGAGATGCCTTCCCAATAGCCCTTGAGCATTCTTAAGAGGCCGATGCCAGCGATGAAACTGGCGATCGCCAGGGTCACCACAATGGCAACGGGCCAGACGACTTGTTGGCTATCAGCAGACCAGCGCAAGATGGCAGCCACGATGCCGAGGGCATAGGAGAGTGCTAGCCAGAGGATGCCGATGAAGCTGGCTCGGCCAGGGCCTAATTTCCCGTAAAAGGGAAGGAGGTTGGCGCTGGGGTTGAAGAGGATGCCTGGTAGCTCGCCTAGGGCCGCTGGCACGATCCACTGGACGTTCGGCCGGTGAAGCGTTTTGGGCGTCGTAGAGGATGGGGAGGCGGACTGCTGGGGGATGGGTGAGGTAAAGCGGATGCCAAGATCGTGGAGTTTGTCGGCGACGCGGCGATAGTATTGGCCATCGCCCTGGGCTTGAAAGCATTCCATGGCCCTATGCAGGTCGGCGATGGCATCGTCCTGGTCGCCGAGCTCTAGGTGGGCGATCGCGCGTTGATAGTAGGCTCTGCCATGGTCAGCTTCCTGGGCGATGGCTTGGTTAAAAGCTTCCAGGGCAGATTGACCATAACCCAGTCGGTAGCGGGCAAGGCCTTGATAAAAGTAGGCGGTCGCTAAATGGGCCTGCAGTTCAATGAGGTGAGTGCAATCCTCTAGGACGGCGCGGTCCTGGGCAAGGGCGTAGCGCACCTTGGCCCGGTGTAGGTAGGCTGAGCTGAAGTCTGGCTTGCGTTCAATGGCCTGATTGTAGGCTTCTAAAGCTGCCTTGTAGTTGCGGGCTGCTTCATGGTCAATTCCCTTGAGATAGGAGCTATGGGAGCTGTCCGAGGGGGCTGTACTGCTTACTGAGGGGGATTGACCGCCAGTGGAGGTGGGCCTAAAGCCTTGTTCTTCGTCGTAGTATTGCCGCTGGATGGGGTCACTGAGAACATCGTAGGCTGCGCGAATGCTACGAAACACTTCTACTGCTTCAGCATCTTGGGGGTTGAGGTCTGGATGGTATTGGCGTGCTAGGCGACGAAAAGCCTGTTTAATTTCAACCGCACTAGCGCTATGAGAAATCTCTAGGGTTTGGTAGTGATTGGGCGATGGGGCCATGGCTTAGGGCGATGATGTCCGGGAAGCGATCGCAACGGAGTGACGGTTGATAGTCGCGGTATGAATCTTCGGAATGAAGATAGTAGACCTTCCTGCACAAGTCTTTCTCCTACATCTCCCTATTGCCCAGGCATGGGAGATGTGTCGGGGTGAATTCGCATTCACACCACAAGATGTTTTATGAAATACAGCCTGGTTTCTATCAGTCTATGAGTTTCTACTTGGTCTTAGAGTTCCCACCCTATGGTGCGGCTTCTTAGGCTCAGGGGCAGATTCAGGACTTTGTGGCCTTGGGCTTGGGGTCTTAGAGTCAGACATCTTGGGGTTGTTCAGGGGCTTGGATGAAGTAGGGCTGAGGTGGGTGAGTTTGTAGGGCATTGTGGGAGGCGCATTTAGAGGGTGATCGGCCTGATGATGGGCTTTGGGCTGGTTTCACTTCTGGTAACCCAAGCGAGGGGGGATTGCCCAGGGCTTAGATTTTAGGAAGGATTTGGGAAAACTCTCTCTATGGGCAAGCTGTGAGCGATCGCAGCGCTCTGATGGCTAGAGCCAATCCGAACCTCGAAAGGGTCGATTTACACCGTCTCTATAGGGTTTGCTTCCCCCGCTTCCGTGGTATATGGTTCAGGTGTCAAATATTTGCCTGGGTCCTACTACCATTGCAGCGCCTAGGATGTATCTGGCGCGGCGAGCTGCATATTTTGATGTAAGCCGCCCGAATAAACCTAGGACAGGTAGCAACTTGAGTGTGGATCAAGTCGACGAACTTCAGGGGCTCGTAGAACGCATCGGCGAGGTGGTCCTTTCGGCCACGGAAGCGATGGATATCCTCTCCCAACGCATGGATGAGCTGACCCAGCAAGTCCAAGCCCAGGAGAAGCAGATCGAACAGCAGGGCAAGCAAATTCAGCAGCAGAGTTACCAAGTGGTGGCTCTTAGCAGTGCAGTGCAAACCCTGGCGGAGAACCATGATGGTTCTTTGCAGCGTATCGATCAGCTGACGGATGTCTTGCAACGCTTTACTTCGCTGATGGAACAGTCAAAGTAAGCCAAACCTCAGGACAGTATTCGATGGCACTGGCAGACAGCCTGGCGGCAAATTGGAAACAGCAACTCGACGAGGACTTCCCGAAACAGT
Source organism: uncultured Pseudanabaenaceae cyanobacterium (assembly GCA_938015405.1). GTDB lineage: Bacteria > Cyanobacteriota > Cyanobacteriia > PCC-9006 > JAAUQQ01 > JAAUQQ01. The sequence continues at coordinate 4,222 of CALLPZ010000234.1, read as the reverse complement.
CTTCGGCGACAAAGTCGGCTGTGGTGCAGTGGCTGATTGGTGAAAATCCAGAGCGCTTTGATGACTATGACAAGCGCGAATTAGCCCTTGCCCGCCAGGCGATGGACTATCGCTATCGCATTTTGCAGCAGCGCTATTTAGGGGTGGGTCCGCAGCAGACCTATCAGCGCTTGATGCGACGACTGAGCAGCCTATTTTTGATTCGTAGCAAGATTCGCACCTGGGTGTCCCAGAGCCGCGATCGCCATCGCAGTGTTGTAGATGTGCTGGGTGAAGTTATCCAGGAAATGCTGCAAAGCGATCGCCACCTACAACGTCAGATGGCTTGGATTCGCGTCTGTACCGAGAATTCCAACCTGCGCAATACCTTGCTGTTGGCCAGCTTGGAAGAGTACTGCTTGCGCCCCATCCGAAATCAGCCCCTGTTGGTTTACCGCTTCGTTAACTACCTCAACCGGTCCCAGCGCGGTGGTCTGACCCAGGTCCCTGCTAAGGAAATGATTCGCATGATCTCTGAGGAGATCGCGCCGGATGACTCGGAAAATCCCCTCAGCCTGTTTGATAATCAGGCCTTGGGACGCTTTGAAGATGAGCAGGATTGGGAAGAGCGCCAGGCTCAGCGTCAAACCGTGCAGGATGAGTTTGAAGCGTATTTGGCGGATCGGGTTGAAGACTTAGCCGTGGATTGGTTGCGGCTCTACCTCCAGGGCTATACCCAGGACAGCATTTCTGAAGAGCTGGGCTTGCCGATTAAAAAGGTCTATCGCCTGCGAGAAAAGGTGAGCTACCACGCGGTTCAGGTCTTTTCGTTGAAGATGAAGCCTGAGATGGTAACGGATTGGCTAGGGACTTCGATTAAGGATCACAACCTGGGCCTGAATCCGAACCAGTGGCAGGACATGTTTAACCGCCTAGAGAGTGAGGAGAAGACCTTGCTCACGCGCATGAAGGAAGGTGCGCCCATGGATGCGATCGCGAAGGAGTTGGGCTGGCGTACGACTCAGACGATGCGTACCTGGAGCAAGCTCTATTTAGCGGCCCAGGAGATGCGCAACGCGGCATTGGTGAGTTAGTCCGGAAGTGATTTTGTAATGGATTCCCTGGTGCAGATTTTGCTGGATGGCAGTGTCTTGAAGAGGCTGTTGCCCGGCTCCTGACAGAGCAATCTCGTAACGACAGAGCTCGCTATCCGCAAGTTTAACCACTGCGATTCGACTGGCTTTAGCCTAAATCCCGTAACCTCGCGCGAGGTTACGGGATTTATTTTTGTTGAAAGACTGAAATGCCCTAGGTGAGACATTTTGTATTGCGGTCGGTACAAAAGCGTAGGTCTTGACAGACGCTTGGTTAGATGCACGGGAGATTATTAATCCTAGATGAATCTGTCAAGTTGCTCCGGGCATGGAGACCAAGCTTGAAATTAAGCCTGAGCTAGGACCTCTGTAGATGGATGAAAGCCTGGCTGGGATAGGAGAATAGCGATTTCTTTGATCGGATGTTGGAGATGGGGGCGGACGTTCTCGGGCATCGGCGATTACGGAGATGGGGGACCCCTAAATCTACTGAGCCGAGCACTTCAAAAGTTCAGCACTAGTCCAGTTCCATTGTCTAGGCTTTGGCGGGTTCAATAGTTACATCCCCCCTCCGTAACATTTGTCATCTACCCTGCTGGACTCTTCCTTTGGTTCCTCTACTCGTGCAACCGGTGAGACCCTGTGATGCTAAATTCGCAACTGCAAAGTGGCCCTGCGCCCCAAGATGCAGCTCCTACAGCTAAATCCTTCTCGGCGGATTCTGCTACAGCCCATTCCCGAACTCAGTCCAAGCCCGCTGCTAAATCGCGTGCGTCCGGCAGCCGTCGCTCCGTCACTGTTCCCGCATCGCCTGTGGGGCAGAAGCCAGTTCAAGAGGCACCCGAACTGATTGCGGACATGCCCCTCTCCCTTGAACAGCTGCAAGCCGAAGTGAGCCGTTGCCACGCCGAGCTGAAAGCCTCAGAGCGTGAAGGTTCATTGCGAGCTGGATTGATTCAGAAGCTCTGTGAAGACCTGCGTGAGCCCATCTCCAATATCAACATGGCCGTGCGGATGTTGACCCAGGCAAGTTCAGATTCTGAGCGTATCCGTTACAGCTCCATTCTTCGGACGGAATGTGCCCGTCAGTTGGAAATTCTGAACAATGTCAATCGTATGCAGATTGTCATGGGCGCTTACGGTGCACCCCGATCGCACTAAGCCCCTATTAAGACCCTGACTCGAGGCTCCACCGATCGTCTTCGACCGATGCTGTTGCACAATAGAAGGCTGGCAGCCTCCCTGGCAGGCTTGGAAGACAAGCTGGCCTGTGGCTGGTGCCATTAACTGCATTGACTGCTAAACCATGTCCCAGCCTGATTCTCTCTCCGGTTCGACTGCTCATTCCAGTCAGCCTCGCCCCAGTCAGCCTCGTGTGGAGAAAGACTCCATGGGCGATCGCACCTTGCCGGGTGATGCCTACTACGGCATTCAAACCCTGCGAGCCACGGAGAACTTTCCCATTAGTGGTCTTAAGCCACTGCCGACCTATGTGGATGCCTGCCTGCTGATTAAGAAGGCCACGGCGATTACCAATGGAGAACTGGGCTGTATTGAGCAGGACATGGCTGATGCCATTGTCAAGGCTGCGGATGAGGTGTTGGGTGGCCAACTGCGGGAGCAGTTTGTGGTGGATGTGTACCAGGCCGGTGCTGGCACGTCCCATCACATGAATGTAAATGAGGTCTTGGCCAACCGGGCGTTGGAGCTGCTGGGGGCTGAGAAGGGCGACTACAAGCGATTGAGTCCTAATGACCATGTGAATTATGGTCAGTCCACCAATGACGTGATTCCCACGGCGATTCGGATTGGTAGTTTGTTGGCGCTTGCCCATACGCTGCATCCGGCTTTGGATGGGGCGATTGCAACTCTGGACAAAAAGGCGATCGAATTCCAAGGTGTGGTTAAGTCCGCTCGCACCCACATGCAGGATGCCGTGCCCGTGCGCCTGGGTGAGGACTTCCGAGCCTGGCAGGTGATCTTGCAGGACCACAAGCGCCGCTTAGAATTTGCAGCTCAAGATTTGATGGCCCTCGGCCTGGGCGGTAGCGCTTCTGGCACTGGCATGAATACTCATCCGAAATATGCCCATCGAGTGGCGGCTGTTTTGGCAGAGCTGACTGGTTTTGAACTGACGTCCGCGCCTCACCTGATGGCGGCGATGCAGAGCATGGCTCCTTTTGTGGCGATGTCTAGTGCCCTGCGGAACCTAGCCCAAGATTTGGTCAAGATCTCCCACGATTTGCGGCTGATGGATTCTGGCCCGATGACTGGCCTCAAGGAAATTCAACTGCCCCCGGTGCAGCCCGGTTCTTCGATCATGCCCGGTAAGTACAACCCGGTAATGGCGGAAATGACCTCCATGGTCTGCTTCCAGGTGATGGGTTACGACCAGGCCATTGCACTCTGTGCCCAAGCGGGGCAGCTAGAGCTGAATGTGATGATGCCGATGATCGCCTATGACTTGATTCATAGCATTGAAATTCTGGGCAACACCGTCGCGGCATTGAGTGAGAAGTGCATTGCAGGCATCACGGTTCGGGAGGAGCGCTGCCGCGACTATGCTGAGCGGACGCTGTCTTTGGTGACGGCGTTGAATCCCCATATTGGCTATCTCAAGGCCGCAGCTGTGGCAAAGGAGTCCCTGGAGACGGGGAAGACCCTACGGCAGATTGTTCTGGAGCAGGGGCTGATGGAAGAGGCGCTCCTAGCCGAGGTGTTGGACCTGGATAAGCTGTCTCAGATTCAGCCTCGGGAATAGGTTCAGGTGCCGGGGGAGAGGCTGCAGAATTTTAGGCCGAACAAAAGTTGATGGAGTTTTGTAAACTTCCTTAAAATGTCGTCCCCCCTGGCCGATAAGATTGGTTACTGATAACAATACTGTTAGCTGCGTTGAGATAGAGGGTCTGACTTCGGTTGGGCGATCGCGAAGCGCGGTGATAAATTTAAGCTGGTTGTCTTTGTAAGCTGTTTGGGCTTTTGGGAGAAGTTTATGTCTGATGCACTGTTGTTTGCCGGTTTGTTTGATTTCATTGGCGGGATCGACTTTCAGCTGATCTTCACCCTGATTTCCTTGTTCTTGATCGTTGTGGCAGGTCCGGCTGTGGTTGCGATTTTGGCTTTTCAAGGCGGAAACGACATGTAGAAGG
>CALLPZ010000233.1 GCA_938015405.1 uncultured Pseudanabaenaceae cyanobacterium | reverse complement strand
TCCGATAACTAAAGTGTATTTATGGCATTTTATTTGCCTAGAGAATTGCTCTTTTACAGGTATGGATGGTCTCTGGAAGTAGCTATAGCTGCTTCCAGAAGACTGCTGCAGTAGTAGCTATTCCTGTCATTCAGAATGAATGGATTGGGAACAAATGGTTCTGAGATGGAGCTTGTCTCTCAGATCATCTATTCAGATCATTTCATGGCTTGAGCTACGACGACTATGCCTGCGATGGGAATCTGAGCTGCCGTGAGGACTTGGGCGATCGCCTGGATGGTGGCTCCGGTGGTGTAGATGTCATCGAGTAGCAGGACAGGTCTCCGCTGGTGGCGTTTCTGTTGTAGAGCAGCCCCGATGGCAAAAGCCTGGGATACGTTCTGTTGTCGCTCAGCCGGGGATAGTTCAAATTGAGGCTGAGTTGCCTGGATGCGATGTAAACCATTGGCCATCAGGGGCAGCCCACTGCGATGACAAAAGTTTTGGGCAATGAGTTCCGCTTGGTTGAAGCCCCGTTGGCGTTGCTTGGTTGGATGCATGGGGACCGGCAAGACCCAAGGATGCTGGGAAGACTTGAAGCGTGATAAATAATGCTTGTTAGGTTGTTGCTGCAACCAGACTTCGGCTAAGCCTTCTCCTAGAGGCTGAGCGAGGGCTGGGGTGTTGTTGTATTTCAGCTGGGCGATCGCGCGTTTGGTGGGTCCTTCGTAGATTCCCAGGCGAGTCAGTGGTGGTTGTGCCTGACCGAGCTGAATGGACTGGGCAGATTGGGATGATGCTTGGCAGTCTTGGAGTTGCTGCTGGCAATCGTGACAAAGGAGTGGCTTGCCGGGGCGATCGCACAGGGGGCAGGGGGCAGTCAGAAAAATATTGAGTAGTGGGTCGAGGCGCAGAAGAGCCATGGCGAGAAAGCATCACAGCATTCGAAATGCTGCTGCGTGCGAGGGAGCTAGATTTAGTTTTCCCAGAGAATGTCACGACTCAAGGAAGGAGCCTTAATGGAAGCCCCTGCTTGGTTGAGAGGGGGCCTTCTTCAGGCAAACGCTGCTTCAAATGATGTACGTCAATATGAAGGCACTCTGTGGAATGGTGGGCTTGCAAAGCCTTGCCCAGGGTGGGGCACACATTTTTTCTTGAGAGAATATTTGTCAGTCTTGATCCTTCGCTCTGTTTGGGCCGCGCTTGGCTAGGCCTTGTTTGGCAAAGCTCAGTGGATACCCTGTGGCCTTCAGAGACTATGTGCCCTATTTGCCTTGATTACGACAGGTGCATTTTATTTATGCAAAATCTGCAAAAAGGTTGAGTTTTGGTAGCTGATTGAACAAAAGAACGATTCTGAAACGCCTAATGTGGGTCCATGCCAAAACGGAAATGACGGGTTATTTCGATGATTCTAAAATTTTTCTTGGAGAATTTTAGACCTAGGAAGTAGATGTGAATGTCAGCAATGAATTGCTGACATTCTATCTTTCATCTTTAGGAATTCTGTCTAGGGATATGGCGTAGTTGGCAGTTAGTTTGAAGGGGTATACCTAATAATGATAGGCGAGTTGTTTACGAAGGCAGGACAGGGGAGGTTTAGGACTCTTCACCTCACCTGGTTTGCTTTCTTTCTGTCTTTTGTCGTGTGGTTTAACTACGCGCCATTGAAGACCACGATTGTTCAAGACTTTGGTTTGACACCGGCTCAAGCTGGAACAATTGGTCTCTGTAACGTTGCTTTGACGGTGCCTGCGCGCATCATCATTGGTATGTTGCTGGATAAGTTTGGTCCTCGTTTGACTTACTCCCTGCTGCTTATCTATGCAGCCATTCCTTGTCTCATCTTTGCAACTGCCCAAGGCTTTAACCAGCTGGTGGTCGGTCGCTTGTTGATGGGTATTGTGGGTGCTGGTTTTGTGATTGGCATTCGCATGGTGGCGGAGTGGTTCCCACCTAAAGAGGTTGGTACTGCGGAAGGTATTTATGGGGGTTGGGGCAACTTTGGCTCTGCTTTCTCTGCCTTCACCATGGTCATCCTCGGCATTGGCCTGAGCATGATTCCCGGTGGTTTCCAGTTTCCTGAAGCGCAGACCTTCAAAATTCTGTTCTTCCCTGAATTTAGTACTCAGGTTCTGAACTGGCGCGCTGCGATCGCTGGCACGGGTATCATCGCAGCTCTCTATGGTTGCCTGTACTTCTTCCTTGCTTCTGATACGCCACCTGGCAAGGTTTACAAGCGTCCCAAGTCTGTTCGCGGTATCGAAGTGACTTCCGTTAAGGACTTCTGGTTCTTGATGGCCATGAACGTTCCTTTGACTGCCATTCTGATGGTGTTGGCTTGGCGCCTGCAAAAGGTTAACTTCCTCTCGCCCACCATGATGGTGGTTTGCTGGGTCGCCCTCATTGGTCTCTATCTCTTCCAGGCTTACAACTGCTGGACTGTTAACCGTGACCTGCTTGCTGGCCGCAAGCGTTATGCTCCCGAAGATCGCTACGACTTTAAGCAAGTTGCAATTCTCGAACTGACCTACATCGTTAACTTTGGTTCTGAGCTGGCTGTTGTGACCATGCTCCCCGCTTTCTTTGAAGGCACCTTTGGTCTAGACAAGGCAACCGCCGGCATCATCGCTTCTAGTTACGCTTTCATGAACCTGATGTCTCGTCCTGGCGGTGGCTTGATTTCTGACAAGCTAGGTAGTCGCAAGTGGACCATGGTGGTTCTTACGGGTGGCATGGGCATTGGTTATCTGATGATGAGCCAGGTGAATGGCAATTGGCCTCTCCCTCTGGCAGTCATGCTGACCATGGCTTGTTCCTTCTTCGTTCAGTCTTCTGAGGGCTCGACCTTCGCGATTGTGCCTCTGGTTAAGAAGCGCATCACGGGTCAGATTGCCGGTAACGTGGGTGCCTACGGCAACGTTGGTGCGGTGGCTTACCTCACGACTCGCCTTCTGTTCGTTGACTCTTCCAAGGCTGCCAATGGCGGTGAGGCTGTGATGTCAGCGGTTAACTCTTCCTTCTTCCAGGTCTTGGGTATCGCTGGTCTGATTGTGGCTTTCCTCTGCGTCTTCTTCTTAGATGAGCCTAAGGCTTCCTTCGCAGATGCCCATGCTGACGATGAGTTGCCTGCGGATGCATCACCTAATGTTGCTCCTCTCTACTAACGACGATTGAGAATCTAGCTCCAAGGCTTTCTCTTTAATCGGTTTTCTGTTTCATATTGCATAGTCCTGGTGATGAGAACAATCTCGTCACCAGGACTTTTCTATTGAGAATGATTTGAATTAATGCTGTCTCACTAGCTTGCTCAGAGGTTGTTGGAACAAGGCCAGTCGCTGTAGCAGTGAGTCCCATTAAATCCGCTGATTTACGCAAGCTGGAGCTTAAATAGTCTAGTGGTGGCCACAATTTTGAGGCTCAGCCAAATTTTCAAACAGCCTCTCAGAGCGCTTGAGCTTGGTCTGGCTCAAAGGCGGGTTGATGGCTGACATCTTGGGTTTTATTACTATTAATTCGCTGCAATAGACTGAAATTCGTGCTTCGCATGGTGTTAATGCGGCCAATGTTGAATAGTACCTTTAAGCACTTTTTAACCCTTGGTTAATCGATTAATCTAGGTGTGCGCGTAGTAGCTTCTTAAGCTGCTGCGTCTGTGCCGTGTGTGGAGTATTGAAATGGCAATTCGATTTGGGCAAGAGTGGTTTGTTGCTCCTCTTGCTTTGGGATTGGGCTTGGCGATCGCGCCCCAAGCTGTTGCAGAAACTGCTGTGTCTGAGGCTTTGTCTAGCCCATTGTCTGAGGAGCAGACGCTAAGCAGTCTGTTTGATCAAGACTTAGCTGCTTTAGAGCAAGGCTTGACGGAGTTTTCTGCTCCTGCCGTTCTGGCTCAGTCTGTGGGGACTGACTCTCTGGATGCCGCTGCTGGTGTCTCCTCCACGCTTAATCAGGTGGGTGAGTATGCTTTTGAAATGAGCCCTCTTAATAGTGCGGATGACACTATTGAGCAGGTGACTTCTGTTTCACAGCTGCGCGATGTGCGCCCGACGGATTGGGCATTTCAAGCGCTCCAGTCCTTGGTTGAGCGCTACGGTTGCATCGCGGGCTATCCCGATGGCACCTACCGTGGCAACCGCGCCATGACTCGCTATGAGTTTGCTGCGGGTCTCAATGCTTGTCTGGATCGTGTTAATGAATTAATTGCCTCTGCAACTGCAGACTTGGTGACCCAAGAGGACCTGGCAACCTTGCAGCGCTTGCAAGAAGAGTTCCAGGCTGAGCTGGCTACCTTGCGCGGTCGTGTTGATGCTTTGGAAGCTCGCACCTCTGAGCTTGAAGCGAACCAGTTCTCCACCACCACGAAGATGAAAGGTGTGGCTTGGATGGACCTGGGCACAACCTTCGCTGGTGAGTCTGGTGTCGGTACTGATGATGATGCTGAGGGCGAAGTTGCCTTTGGTACTCGCGTTCGCTTGGCTCTGAATACCAGTTTTAGCGGTAAAGACCTGCTGCGTACTCGCCTGCAGTTTGGTGGTAAGCAGCCCTTCGCAACTCGCTTTGAGTCTGGCTTGGTACCTGCTTTGTTTGAGGCCTACCCTGGCAATGGCAATAACGTCATTCTCAATGAGCTGTGGTACAAGTTCCCCCTCGCCAAAGCCAACGTGTTTGTGGGTAGCCGTGGTTTAGAGCCGGACGTCATCGTTCCCACTCAGGCCAACTTGAGCAAGGGCTATACCTTCTCAGATTTCTACAAGTTCAACCCCGTTTCCTATAAGCGCCCCTTCGGAACTGGTGCAGGTGCGGGCTTTAACTATGACCTGACCAGCAACCTCAATATTGCGGCGGCTTACCTGGCCAACTCCTTTGGTGGCCCTGATAGCGTGGACGACGCCGGAGATGATAACGGTCTAACCGGTGCTTCCAACGTGGCCTTTACTCAGCTCACCTTTACCCCTGGCGATAAGCTGACCATTGCCGGTACCTATAGCCACAACTACTCCCCCGATGGTGCGGTGGTGACCGGTGTGGATCGCGGTACCCTCAATGCTCGTCGTCCCTTTGGCGGTGGTGCTGACAGTGCAACTAAGGCCAATAACTTTGGTCTCAATGCCTCCTACAAGCTCAGCAAAAAGCTGAATGTTTCGGGTTGGGCAGGTTGGTCTGCGGTGGAGCAGATTGAAGGGAATGATGATGCTGACATCTTCACCTGGGCAGTATTGCTCGGTTTCCCCGATCTCTTTAAGCAAGGCAACTTCGGTACCTTGGCCTTCGGCGCAACCCCCTACGTGACGAATAGCGATGCAGCAGAGGATGATGACATCCCTTACATGCTCCAGGCAGCCTATGGCTTCCAGGTTAGCCCCAACATCACCATCAAGCCCCAGTTCCTCTACTTGATGAACCCCAACGGTAGCGATGACAACGATGATGCTCTGGTTGGCTCGATCTTGACGCTGTTTAAGTTCTAGACAACGTTTGCCACCCATTTCAATTTGTTAGCCCCATAGAAAGCTCATATTCACTAGAGTTCAAGAGCTTTCTGTGGGGCTGAGCTCTCGGAAATGGAGCTTAGCCCGTAGATTTTGTTACTGCGAGGGAGTGGAGCTTGCGAGTTACGGGCAATAGGTCTTGAGTTCTATTGACCGTAACTGGTGTTCCATGACCTCGCTTTTGTATGCAAAAGAGGATTTTGATTATGCGAATTTTGCATTGATTGCATGTAGCAGTCTGTTCAAACTGTTCGCTATTCACCTTTTCGGCCAAATCTTCCCCGTAACGTGGTACTAGCATCCCAGGAGTTAGGCTGTGTCAGATTTCGCGAAAACTCAGTGCCCCTATTGCGGTGTGGGATGTGGTCTTGAGGTGCTGCCGCCCGCTATGCCTGGTAAGGCCGTTAAGCGTGATGAGGAAGGTAATCCCATCTGGCAGGCCAGGGGCGATCGCGCCCACCCCTCCAGTAAGGGGATGGTCTGTGTCAAAGGTGGCAGCATTGGCGATGCTCTTGATAAAGACCGGCTGCTGTACCCCATGGTGCGGGACAGCTTAAAGGATGATTTTCGCCGCATCTCTTGGGATGAGGCCTATGACTTGATTGCCCAGAAGATTAAAGGGGCGATCGCCACCAAAGGTCCTGACTCCGTTTGCATGTATGGCTCGGGCCAGTTCCAGACCGAGGACTACTACACTGCCCAAAAACTGATCAAGGGTTGCAT
>CALLPZ010000232.1 GCA_938015405.1 uncultured Pseudanabaenaceae cyanobacterium | reverse complement strand
TGGCAGAGTGAGGCAGGCTTTGAGCCTAAGGCGTTGGTGAAACAACTGAAGCAGATTACTCAGGAGCAGGAAGTCTATCGGGTGAAGGGCTTTGTTAATGTGCCGAATAAGCCGATGCGCTTGGTGATGCAGGGGGTGGGCGATCGCTTTGACTATTTCTTTGATCGGCCCTGGCGTGAGGGTGAGCCTCGCCAAACCAAGTTGGTGTTTATTGGTGACGATGTGAAGGAAGCGGCGATCAAGAAGCAACTGGTAACGGTTTCGTGATGTCGCTCAGCATTGTGATCATCGCCACGTAACAAATTAATGGCAGCTCGGTTGGGCTGGAAGCTGTGGGAATAGACTGAAGCTTAGATTTAGATCTAACCCCTTTTGAGGATTGCAGCCATGTCCTCCCCAGCTTCTGCCAATGCTTGGCCCCATGTGCAGGCCCAAGGCTATCGGATTTATCAATCCGGTAGCCATTTTCATGGCGATTTTATGCGGGTGTATGTGCCTGATGCAGCGGCAGTGGCGGGTACCCCGCTTCGAGCCATTATCTATCTGCATGGGTTTTCCCTCTGTATGCCTTCGTTCTATGAGAAGCATTTGCAGTATTTGGCGCAGCAAGGTTACATCGTTTTCTTCCCCGATTTCCAGCGTAGTTGCTATCCCAATACGCCGCCAGGTCAACACTTGAGCGCTTTGGCTAGGCCAGAGGTGGCCCATTGGCGTCACTGGCTGAAGGTGGCGCGACAGTTGCCTCAGGAGCAGGAGCATCGTCTAGCCTTGTCAGAAACGCCTTCGCTGTGGCCGGAGGTTTGTGAGCAAAGTGATACGGGGACGTTGAGTCGTGGCTTGTCTAAGCCCACTGCGGGAGGCTTGCGACGAGTTGCCTGGGCGCTTGTGGTGATCATTGGTCTGCTGAATTTGATTCGTTGGTTTCGCCGGGAATATGGCAAAAACCTGATTCACTTGTTGTCCACCGTGGGGTTGAGCTTGGCCCATGAGCCGGTGGAATGGCTGAGCAATGCGATTACGCTGACCGAGGATGCTTGGGAGCGGTTGCTGTCAGACTATCCCCACTGGGCTGCATCTGACGTGGATTGGAAGAGCTTTGCCTTTGGACATTCTTTGGGCGGTTTGATTGCCTTGAGTTTGCCTGCGGGCTTTGACAAGGCGGCTAAGGGCGGAACAGGCTCTCGCTTTTTCCCCCAGCGCATTGTGGTGGCAGATCCAACCCCTAGTACGGAAATGGGAATTCCTGGGTTTGCGATCGCGCTGCTCAAGTTATTCAAGTCGCCTTTTACCAATGCCCCCATCACAATTCAAAAGACGGGGGACAGCTTAGAGCAGCCCGTGGCGATTTTGCATGGGGGCTCGGACAATATTGTGAAGCCTGGGAGTTGGGTCGATAAGGCCAAAGGCGACCCGCGATCGAATTATCAGGCGATCGCCAGTGCTCATAAGGCGATTTACTTTTCCTATTCCAATCCTGACCCTCAACTGCAACTGATTGCTTTCCATAACCAGGCTGTGACCGATACGCGCTATTACGATGCTGGCTTGTTTAAACATTTTGGTGGTGTAAAGACCCAACCCAATGCCTACAACTTTGACTACGTTTGGCCCGGCACCCATCAAATCTTCTCTGGGACTGCCACGCCCCAGGACTTGCTGCAGCATCTCAATCCTAGAGAGTTTGAAATTAAGGCACAGCCACCGCCATCAGATAAGTCTGGGACTAGATTAATTTGGATGGTCGGTCTCTTCTTGCTTTTGTTGGCTGGAGCCTATGGATATTGGCATGGTGCCTTTTAGGATGGGCCATGACAGAGTTAGACCGCTATCAATTGACTTCAATCAAATATCTTTTGAGGTTTTGTCGAAATCATTGCTCTCCATTCGTCATAGCTATAGAAGCCGCAAAATGCAGGATACAAACAGCATGGCTTCGTCCATTTCGTCTGGAGAGACTTCCATGAAATATGCAATTTTGATCTATGAAACAGAGGCTGATTTCAGTGCTCGCTCAGAAATTATGCCTGCTTACCAAGCCTATTCCGATGCTCTCGCGGAAGCTGGCGTGATGACGGGTGGCACAGCCTTATTACCTGCCCATACTGCGACGAGCCTGCGTCTTAAAGAAGGGCAGCGCCAGGTTCAGGATGGTCCGTTTGCCGAAACGAAGGAGCAGCTGGGCGGGCTGTATTTGATTGATGTGCCGGACTTAGATGCAGCCTTGGATTGGGCTGCACGTTGCCCAGGGGCGAGTCAATGTGGGGTGGAAATTCGCCCCGTTGGTGTGACTGAGCAACAGTAAGAGGAGCAGAAGCATGAAACTTTACTATTTTCCTCCGTCTTCCAATGTGCGTAAGGTTCGGGCGATCGCCCTACAGCTCAACCTTTCTCTGGAATTAGTACTCGTCAACCTTCCCGAAGGAGAACAGCACCAGCCCGAATTTCTGGCCATGAATCCCACGGGACGGATTCCGGTGTTGCAGGATGGTGACTTTGTTCTTTGGGAATCCAATGCCATCATGCAGTACTTGGCGAGCCAGGTGCCTACCTCGCTATGGCCTGAGGATGCAAAGCTACGCGCTGATATAAGCCGCTGGCAATGTTGGCAGTTGGCCCATTGGTCTCAGGGCTGTCAGCCCATTAACTTTGAACGAGTCGTTAAGCCTGCCTTGCAACTGGGAGAGCCAGATGCTCAGGTGATTGATCAAGCTTTGCTAACTTTCCATCGAGAGGCAGAGTTGCTCAACCATCACCTGAGTCAGCATGACTATTTGGTTAATGAGCAACTGACTTTGGCAGACTTCTCTGTGGCCAGTGAGTTGACCTATGCCGTTGTGGCTGAGCTACCTCTGGAGCGTTATCCCGCGATTCAGGCTTGGCTGGTGCGTCTGAATGCCCTGCCGGCTTGGCAGCAAACCGTGCCACAACTTATGGCGCGCTAAGGAGGTCTCTATGGATAGGAATGCGAAGCAAGCGGCAGAATGGGCGGCGCGCAACTCCTATGGTCGGCTAGTTGCCTATTTGGCAGTGAGATCGAGGGATGTCGCAGCGGCGGAAGATGCCTTGAGCGAAGCATTCCTAGCAGCGCTGAAAACCTGGCCGGACCAAGGGGTGCCTGCGAAGCCTGAAGCCTGGTTGTTGACCACTGCAAGGCGACGCTTAATTGATGCTGCCCGCCGTCGCCAAACCCAGGCGAATGTGGTCAACTCAGGTGAGCTAGCGACGATGGAGCTGCCAGAGGCATTGGGGGAAGAGGGGGCTACCTTTTCGGATGAGCGTCTCAAGCTGTTATTTTGCTGTGCTCATCCAGCCATTAAGCCTCAGCTCCACACGCCACTGATGTTGCAAACAGTGCTGGGCTTTAATGCTGTGCAGATTGGATCCGCTTTCTTAGTTGCGCCCACTACGATGGGGCAACGGCTCGTGCGCGCGAAGGCTAAAATCCGTGACGCAGGGATTCCCTTTACGGTGCCGGATTCGAGTGACTTGCCGCACCGCTTAGATGCGGTACTACAAGCTATTTATGCCATCTACACCAGTGGTTGGGATGAGTTAGAGGGGAGTGATCCGCGCCCGCGAGGCCTTGCCCAAGAGGCTATTTGGCTGGCTCGCTTGTGTGCTGAGCTTATGCCCCAGGAGCCCGAAGTCTTAGGACTGCTGGCGCTAATGCTATTTTGTGAGTCGCGGCGGCCTGCTCGTCGTAGTACCGATGGTGCCTATGTGCCATTGTCGGAACAGAATGTGAAGCTTTGGTCCCAGCCCATGATGGCTGAAGCCGAACAAGTTTTACATCAAGCTGCGAGTTGTCAGCAGCTAGGGCGCTTTCAGCTAGAGGCGGCGATTCAGTCGCTCCATGCAGCCCGGTTCAAGACTAAGACCATTGACTGGACTGCCCTTGTCCAGTTGTATGCAGGACTTATTCAGCGATCGCCTACTATTGGTGCCTTTGTGGGGCAGGCTGCGGCTATTGCTAAAGCCCAAAGCCCAGCTCAAGGCTTGCAACAACTGGATGCTTTGCCAGCCGCTCGCGTGAAAAATTACCAGCCCTATTGGGCGTTGCGAGCCCATTTGCTAGGCCAATTAGGGCAGATGAATGATGCAAAGCGTGCTTATTCGAGGGCGATCGGTTTGGCAGAAGATCCTGCGATTTGTCGGTTTCTTCAGGAGAAAGCGACTGCAGTAGTGCGGGTTTGAATGAGCACTGGCTCAAAATTTGTCTGGCTTAAGCGGGTAGCTTGACAGCAACGCTCTACCTCGATGAGAACCCGCTGAGTAGGCTGTTATGCATTTGGAGTCTGTCTGTAGAAAAGTTTGAAGACTTTACGTGATGCGCAACCTTCTTGGCTCAGGGGTAGACTGCTGATCGGCCTATTAAATTGTCAGTTGTTATGGAATCGCCACCTGCCCACAACTTGTCTTCCGGTACGACGCCTTGGAGCGATCGCAATCAGCGGAAGGAACAATTACGCCAACGCATCTGGAGCGAATTGCAGCAGCAAGGTGCCGCGAAGCGTAATCCCTTTGGCCATATTCCTAATTTTGTGGGAGCAGAGCTTGCGGCGCAGCAATTAGCAGGTCTAGAGATGTGGCAGGCAGCACAGGTGGTGAAGTGCAATCCCGATTCACCGCAACAGCCCGTACGTCTACAGGCCTTGGCCGATGGCAAGGTGCTGTATATGGCGGTGCCGCAGCTGACGAAGCCTGAATGCTTTGTGGAGGTGACGGCAGCAGCATTAGAAGCCAAAGATATTTCGCTGATTGAGGCAGCTTCTATGGCAGGGGCACTGCGCCATGGGCGGCTGGTGCGATTTGAGCAGATGCAGAAGATTGATTTAGTTTTAGTGGGGTGTGTTGCTGTAACAACCGATGGAGGGCGGACAGGGAAAGGGGCTGGCTTTGCAGATCTGGAGTTGGCGATGCTGGGGGAGTTTGGTTTGGTGCAGCGAGAGACACCGATTGCGACGACGGTGCATTCGCTACAGCTTGTGGCAGACGATGCACTGGAGATGCAGCCCCATGATTGGCCGTTGGATTGGATTGTGATGCCTGGGCGAGTGATTGAAACGCAAACGGTTTTGCCCAGGCCGACAGGATTGGACTGGGCAACGGTGCAGCCAGATCAGTTGGAGAAAATCCCGATTTTGGCCCAGTTGAAAGCTCGGTCGGTGAGGCATTAGTGCTTGCTTCAGGTTGGAATGCAACTTCTGCAGGTTTGAGACGACGAATTCCTGGCCTGGGACTTGGGGCTAGGACTATGCCTGGATGATGCCTGCAGGGGTCTTCCGAGGATTGAGCTGATGCTCTTTTAGTTTCTCTAGGTAGTAGCGAGATGGGCCGTCATTGGGCATGAGCTGGAGGCAAGATTGGAAGCCTGTTGCTGCTTCGCTCCAGCACTGGGCTTGGTAGTCAGAGAGGGCTTCGTGGAAGCGATCTCGCAATGCCAAAACCTCTTCATCCGTGCTGCCGATAATCCCCAAAAGTTCGTAAATGGGTTCTGGCTCAGCTCCCTCTATCAGCACCATCTGATCAATCTCTCGGGTTTCGATGAACTCACCGGCTAATTCTCGTGTCGTTGCAGTCATCAGAATTCGCGTGCCATAAATTTTGCTTGCCCCTTCCAAGGTCTCGGCGATTTGCACGGCAGGTCCTATGACTGTGTAGGACTTGGAATGATCTGACCCGATGTTGCCTGCGACGACGGTGCCAGA
>CALLPZ010000231.1 GCA_938015405.1 uncultured Pseudanabaenaceae cyanobacterium | reverse complement strand
AACATCTTGAGAGATTCGATGTAAAAGCTCTGGAGGAAGTCCTCAATCAGAGAATGGCGACCTTGGAAGCCCAAACGAGCACGCATTGGTGCAATGTGGCGATAAACCATCGTGCTCAGCGTGCTGTGTAAATCCACACGGCCCCGGTGAGAACCGAGCCGGTAATAGCCGAGGCACTTTTCTAAGCGGTGGCGGCCCAGGGCCAATTGCCAGCCGCGAACGTCGCCGGAACGTTGAATGCGATCGCTCTTTTCACAGATGCGCTCAACTTCGCGGGCAATACGGTTCGCAACAGCACGAACGCTGGCCTTGGTTTTTACGGAGCTAACAAGCTCTTGGAAAAAGACTTGGTCCAAAGCCTCATTAGGCGATGGGGCCGGCTTCGTGGTCTCAGTGGAGAACTCAGGAGCGGCAGTGGTGACGGCGGAGAAAGACTTGGAGAAATTCATGGTAGGCGCGTGGGGTGGATGCACGGACTTGTCAGATGCACTCGAACGGGGTGAACGGGACTCAGGCGTTCAAGCCGCTCTCGGTATGCATTGACTGTATTAGCTACGGGAATGCTCCCGCAGCGTCCGCTGTGTCACTCTTCGAATTAACTCTGACTTGGTAGCCACCCGTGCAACTGTCTAAATTCCCTTTGAGGGACTCAAACCTCAAGTAAATAGGGGAGACAGGCCTGTAAATAGACTACCGGGACATGGCCCTCTAGGACTCCGCGATTGCACGGAGACCGTAACCAGTTGAAAAACTGGACGGTTATTCAATTTCTCTTCTGGAATTAAGTCACCAACTCTTGTTGGACGCTGACATGCCGGTATCTAGGCGTTTCCAGGTCATCTATGGGGTTTCAATCCCTCTCGAAAATCCAGGCCAAGGCCCTTGGCGTATGATTTGGGAAGAAAGGAAATGATTGGATTTTCCCGCTGAAGCACTTGTCTAGAAGTTTTGTCTAAAATCGCCTACTTTGACTGTCCCACTGGAATTGCCGGAGATATGTGCCTCGGTGCATTGACCCACGCAGGTGTTCCGCTCACCTATCTCCAGGAGCAGTTAGCCAAGCTCGGGATAAAACAGGAATATTCCTTAGCGACGGAGTCTGTCCAACGGAATCAGCAAGCTGCGACCAAGCTACATGTGCACCTATTAACGGGTGCATCCTCAGCCAGTCCAGAGGCGATTCATTCCCATGGGGAAGCCAGCCAAGCTGAGCATCACCATCCGCAGACAGAAGCTCACCCTGAAGCATCAGTGGCTGAGCAAAACCCTGACGAGATCGCCCACAGTCACTCCCACGCCCATGGTCATAGTGATGGCCATAGCCATGATGACCATCATCATCACAGCAATACTCATCGGCACCTATCCATTAGCCAGACCGACCATAGCCAGACTGAAACCAGCCATAACCATTCATCAGCATCCCGCGAGGGTCATGGTCATGATGGCCATCACGCCGGTCACAACCACAGCCATCACCGCAACCTAACTGATATCGAACAGCTCATTCGCCAGGCTCAGCTTCCCCCCCGCGCCGAGGCTTGGAGTTTGGCAGTGTTTCGCAATTTGGCGATCGCAGAAGGGGCTGTCCATGGGATGGACCCTAATGAAGTCCACTTCCATGAAGTCGGTGCAGTAGATGCCATTGTCGATATCGTGGGCACCTGCCTGGGATTGGATTATTTAGAGATCGATGAAATCTATTGTTCGCCACTACCTACAGGGGGGGGGACAGTTTGGGCAGCCCATGGACGATTACCTGTACCCGCTCCAGCGGTGCTTAAGCTATTTGCCATGGGGCAAGTGCCGATTTACGGCAATGGCATTGAACGGGAATTAGTCACACCGACCGGGGCCGCGATCGCCATCACCCTGGCCAAGGGGTTTGGCCCGCCCCCTGCCATGCGCTTAAACACCATTGGCCTAGGTGCCGGGACCATTGATTTACCCCTGCCAAATATTGTGCGGCTCTGGATTGGCGAGTCGGAGGACAGCAAGCAGCAGCGAAAGCCTCAAACCATTGCCTCTGACATTGCAGCAATGCAAGTCGAGACCGGGCAAATCAGCGACGCCGACCCAACACCGACCCAAATCACCCTATTGCAAACCCAATTGGATGATCTCTCCCCCCAAGCCATCGGCTATGCCTTCGACTTGTTACTCAACGCTGGCGCACTGGATGTGTTTACCCAGGCGATTTCCATGAAAAAGAATCGCCCCGGCATTCTCCTCAGCGTCCTCTGCCCCGAGGACAAGATTGCCGATTGCGAAGCCATCCTTTTTCGGGAAACCAGCACACTGGGCATTCGCCGTCAGCCCCAGCAGCGCAAGATCTTGCAGCGACATTGGCAAACAGTGACGACGACCTATGGCCCAATTCGGATTAAGGTTGCTGGAAGCAGTGAGCATGGCGTAACGGTGAATGTTCAGCCCGAATATGAGGACTGCGCCGCGATCGCCCAAGCCCACAATCTCCCCTGGCGAGAGGTCCACCAACTCGCCCTGCAGGCCTGGCAGCAAGCCCAGTCCTCAGCCTGATTTCCTATTGCCCCCCAGATTGAATGTCTTCTGAAACCAGCCTTGAATCAAAATCTGGGCCACCAAACTCCAAACAGCCGGGCGTGATCGCCTCAATCATCGGCCTCCTCAAGCCTTACCTACGCTGGGTCATTCTGGGTCTGACTTTCTTCTTCATTGCCGCAACGCTGCACCAGCATTGGCAGGATGTCTTGGCGCTACGGCTGCGGGACGGCGGCATAGGCTCCCTCATAGCAGGCTTTAGCGTGACGCTAATTGCCCATGTTTGGTCAGGGGCAGTGTGGGGTGGGCTATTGCGAAGCTGTGGACAGGTGCAGCCCAGTCGCTGGGCGATCGCCACTTACCTGCGTACAAACCTCGCGAAGTATCTGCCCGGCAATATCTGGCATTTCTATAGCCGCCTGCAGGCCTCTCGCGCCGTGGGAATTCCCACAGATCCGGCGCTGCTAAGCATTGTGCTAGAGCCCCTGCTAATGGCGGCAGCAGCGCTGTTTTTGGCCTGCCTCACCTACCGCTTCTCGCCTTGGCAGGATTTGGTGCTGATTGCGATTTTAGTGGGCATTCATCCCCGTTTTCTCAATCCGGTGTTGCGCAAAACAGCCAGCGGCAAGGTCAAGGCATTGCGTCGGCGCGGGGCAGCAATGTTGGCATCCCAGTCAGTCTCAGCTCAGTCAGCAGGGGCAGAAGAAGCCCATCCTGATGAGCTGAAGCTCCAGGGCTATCCCTTATTGCCATTGCTGGGTGAATTGCTGTTTGTGGCCTTGCGGGGGGGAGGATTTTTGCTGGCAGTACAAGCGTTGTCAGTACTGCAGGTTCAGACGCTTCCAATTTTGGTGAGCGCTTTTAGTATTGCCTGGGTGATGGGACTGGTGATTCCCGGAGCTCCAGGAGGCATCGGGGTATTTGAGGCAGTGGCGATCGCCCTGCTTCAGGGACAGCTTCCAGCAGAGCAGGTGCTGGGAGCGGTGGCCTGCTATCGGCTCATTAGCACCTTGGCGGAGGTTGCAGGGGCAGGCCTGGCTCCTGGCTTTTGGCGCAGTGCGCAGCCTTCAGAAACAAATTCATAACAGCCCCAAAAGACAAAACACCCATCCATGATGGCTGGTCATGGATGGGCGATATGGCCAAAGCTCAATTTCATCACGCTCGCAATGGTCTACTTCAGCGATACAGGATCTTCAAGCGTCAATCATCAGCATTTTTATTCGCCTCGGCATCCCGCGCCATCTGCCGCAACCGCCCCTCAACCTGAGTCGCCTTATCCACGACCGCTCGTCCAGCCTTCAGTTGAGAGAAAATGCGGTAATCATCCAAATGCCGCTGCCGCGACTGAGTGATTTTCTCCTTTGCCATTTCTGCAGGAGACAATGCAGGCGGAATATGCACCAGGTTGTACTGCACATCCTCCACATAAATCGCAAACGTGACGCTAAAGATCTCAAGGAAGTTGATAAACCACTCGCAATCATCCGTGGAATATTCTTCGTAATGAAGAATCAGCTTCGCAATGCAATACTCCAAGCGATTACGGGTCTTAGGTGCCACCATCACCAGCTTCAGCAATACAATGACCAGCGTCAATGGGCCACCCTGGGAAATCAAAAGATTAAACAGCGGCGCAGGCGTTTCACCATCTTCCGTAGTCAAAAACTCAATCACCCGATTGTTGGTCAGGAAAATAAGCTCCTCACTCACCGGCTCGTCATCACGCTCCGGCATCAACTCTTCTAAACGCTTCGACAACCGCTGTAGCAGCAATTTGACAAAGGCCTTGTTCTCGACTGAAAACAAGACATATTTCAACAGCGCAATCTTGTAGTCACCATAGGTACTACCCACAATCTGGTGATGAAATAGCCGCGCTAGATTCTCATAGCTGTACTGCCCCCGTCGCAGCACAATCGTTTTGATCAGCTGTAAAACGTTATCCCCCAAACTCGTGGGGTTCTTAGTCTTCTTGCGAGCGTGGGCCGCCGCTAAAGTTGTGGAACCTGTGCGCACTTGGGAGTGAGCCACATACATCGCCAGCTCCAAACGGAAGCGATCGCGTAACTGCTTCGACAACTGCCGAGCTGCACGCCGCTGCTCTGCCGGGTTACTGGAATCAAAATACTGGGGCACCAGAAGGTAGGACATGTAACGCTGGCTCCAGCGGTCCTGCCCATCGCCATAACGCTCAGCAAAGGCCTTGAGGTCTCGATATTCAGCCCCATCTGTAAAAGCAACCAACCATTTCCGAAGGCGCTTCAGATTTTGCGAATGGGTAAAGGTGCGAATCCCAGGATTATTGAGCAGCTCAATCAACTCATGGATTGGGTCGTATAGTCTCGTGGACCCCCAGTTGTTGATCAGAATGAAGCAGCAACGCTTGAGACAGTAGAAGAACCGCTGGCGATCGCCCGCCTTCACCAACTCATGGATAGCATTCAAGACCGCAGGTTCAGCAACCTCGGCTTGATAAATAAATAGCTGTTGAAACTGGTCCAGGACCTGGCCAGGCTCCCAGGCCTTTACGATCGCGAGCAAATAGGAATAGATCGTTTCCTCTGGTCGACCCAATCTGGGGGTCGCCAAGCGGCCAACAGCCTGTAGGCGTTGGGACACTTCACCCGAAGCAAAAAACTGACGATTTGATTGCTGTTCCGCTGTCATAGCCAGCTAGGCCTTGGCAAATTGCACCTATCCCATGGCAACCCACCCAACCCGTCAAAGAGGCGTAGGCAGCAAGAAGCCATATCTGTACCGGGATCAATCCAACTAGAGAGTGCCCCATTAGTCCCAAAGGTCCAACAATTCCCCTAGGACAAACTCACGCACTCACTAAAACTGGACCCCTGAATCCCATTGTTATCTAGTCAACCCTTCTTTCCCCGAAGAAAAAGAACGTAATCATAAAATCCCAGAGAACCATTTTTGATGACGAAGCTCGGGGACGAACATAGAGGCAATGTCAAGGAACATAACGCTTCATGAATGCCTGTATGAAACACCATATTACAAGTTTCAGCAGTCCATGGGAGAAAGCTAGCTGCTCAAACAAGGCCCAACGGCCCAAAACCTTAGTTAATCCGGAAGCCTCATATAGTCTTTATACAACCCAACCTACCCTGGCAGTTGTTGTAGCCGCTACAGACCTGCCCACCGACTATCCCAGAAAATAATAAGAACCTTCTCAAAGCCTGGCCCGTCACCGTTTTACCGTTAGTCACAGACAATTCCCGGGACCAGAATCGATTCTCAACGAAATAATGGAGCTCTCATCTGGCTCAGAAGCTCCTGCCCCATCAAATTGGACTTAGGGCAATGGAAACGTCATGGCCATAGCCCCTGAAGGACTCCGCCATGGGAACTTGGCATAGCTGGAGAAGAAGAGAAGCTCGGCTGAGCAGCCTCGTATAGCTAAGCATTGGAAAGCGCGGCAAGCATTCATCTGCTTACCGCGCTTCGGAAGTATGGGGGCGGAGGGACTTGAACCCTCACGACCATTACAGTCAGCGGATTTTCATCCTCCCACGGCTTTCGCCGTTGCACTTGGAGACTAGGAATCAAACTCCTACAACCTTCCAAGGCTTTGAGAATTGGACCCTCTCTTTACCCTCGGACCCAACAACAGCGGTTGCATTGAAGCAAACCCAACCATTTGTCAGCACGTTAGGGTAGTTCCCGTCGGGCCTCTGCACCTTCCTCTTATAAAGCAAGTCCCTGAGAACAAAAGCAACAGCTGATTAGAGACCTAAAACAGCGCAACTTTCCAATGGGAGCAAACTTCCCTTAAGAGGCTTGGCTCAGGATTGCCTTGTCTCAGCCCAGCACTTGCCCTAGGACAAGTCGCCAGAACCGGGATTTAGGTTTCCCTGAGTTTGAGAACTTCCACTCATCGGATTTCTCCCATGAGGCTCAGTTTTTTAGTCTAAGTCCGCAGCGTCTACCATTCCGCCACGCCCCCGAAAGCCTGTGCAAACCAGAAAGAACGGGTCTGAACAGCAATTTCGTATAGTCATTGCATCACAATCTTGGTCTTTCCTGCAACGGCGACTTAATAACTCCTAATAGGAGGGTTAAGATAAGAACTGGTAGATTGCCACCGACCTTAGAGTCCCTTTCTTCCCCTTTCCTTTTAAGAAGAGCCCCATCCATGCTGACCACATCGATGATCGTTGCACTGATGTACCTCGCCCTGGCGGTGGCTTTCCTGCTTGTTTTCCCGGCAGGTGTTTACCTCTATTTGGGTGCCCGCTGGGATAAGGCAAGCTCCATCGAACGCCTATTGATGTACTTCCTGGTCTTCCTATTTGTGCCAGGGATGCTACTCCTCGCCCCTTTCATCAACCTTCGTCCCCAGCCTCGGGTGATCGAGGAATAGAGCTATCAGCCTATATATTGAGCGCGACTCAGCACTTAACATTCGTAAAGCAATAGAAGAAGCACATGCGCAGACTTGATGTCTTGTTATTTAGTGCAGCTGTATTTGGCGTGGGCGGCTTAGCCTACGCCATCTTGCTGTTTGGCATGGGAATGGATTCAGCTCAGGCTGGTATTTGGTCTCAGGTGGTTTTGGTTGGAGTAGGTGTCACGGCTTGGGTGGCTAGCTACCTCATTCGCGCCTTTACTCAAACCATGACCTATAACCAGCAGCTCGTAGATTACGAAGATGCTGTATTGCAAAAGCGCCTGGATGAGCTTTCTCCCGAGGAGCTTGCCCAGCTACAAGCAGAAGTAGAGGCAGAGCGGGCAGCAATGGAAGCCACAGATTAGGACCTAAAAGCAAGACCCTTCAGAGCGAGACAGAACCGCTGCTGACAGGCGTACAAGTCGGAGCAGGAATTGCGACCGGCTCCTCCAGACATCCGAAGATTGGACAAACCACCTCAGCCCCCGACAGCGCGAGTCACGTCATAGAATGGGGGCTGATAAAATCCAGACCGTCCAAACTTCTGCTGCCCATGACCCCCATTGCCGAGCGTTTTGCCCAGCTGCGATCGCACCAAGCCTGCGCCCTCATGCCCTTCATCACCGCAGGCGATCCAGACCTGGCGACCACCGAGAAAGCGCTCCTGGCTTTGGATCAAAATGGTGCGGATCTGATTGAACTCGGCGTTCCCTACTCCGATCCTTTGGCCGATGGTCCAGTGATCCAGGCTGCCGCAACCCGTGCTGTCAAAAACGGAACTCGCTTGGATGATGTCCTTAACATGGTCAAACGCTTGAGCCCCCAGCTCAATGCATCCATCATTCTGTTCACCTATTACAACCCCATCCTCAATCGGGGAGTAGAAACCTTCTTGGACCAAGCAGCAGCAGCAGGAGTCCAGGGCCTGGTTGTTCCAGACCTCCCTTTGGAAGAAGCGGATAAGCTGCTCGCTGCCACTGCCGCTCGCAAGATTGACTTGATTCTCCTGGTGGCACCCACCAGTTCTGCGGAGCGCATTGAGGCGATCGCCAAGCAATCCCAAGGCTTTATCTACCTCGTCAGCGTCACTGGTGTAACCGGCATGCGCGAGGCCGTCCAAGGCCGCGTCGAAGAGCTGCTAGCTCAAATTCGCAGGGTCACAGACAAGCCCATTGCCGTGGGCTTTGGCATTGCCCGACCAGAACAGGCCCAGCAGGTTAAGAACTGGGGGGCTGATGGCGTCATCGTTGGTAGTGCCTTCGTTAAGCGCTTAGCAGATGGAGCCCCCGAAGCAGCAGTCAGCAACGTTGCAGAATTTTGCAGCAGCCTAAAGGCCGCGATCGCCTAGCCAGCTCCCGGCAAAATCGCGAAGACATCCATCGCTTTGTAAAACATCACCCATAAACACCATGGCTAAATACGTTCTCTGGGGCACCTATTGCGAAAACGTCCTTGAAAAGCGGGCCCCCTTTCGAGAAGCTCACTTGGCAGGTCTAACCCAACAAAAAGAATCCGGCGTTCTGGTAACCCTCGGACCCACCAAGGATTCTGAGCGAGTCTTTGGCATTTACGAAGCGGAAGACGAAGCCACAGTCCGCAAACTTGTCGAAGGTGACCCCTACTGGCAGAACGGAATCTGGACGAGTTATGAAGTCCGTGAATGGATTCAAGCCTTTTAAGACCAACCGACAAAGTGAAAGGATACGGACTCTAGCCATGACGTCTCTGCAACGCAAACTCGCCTTCGGCGGCATCTGGCTAGGCTTCACTGCCTATGCCTTCTTGCTAGCTCCCCCAAACGATCCAAAGACATTAGAGCAAATCATCGACCTCTCCACGGGCCAATGGGGAAAGCTCAATCCTGTCATCGTGGCGCTGTTCAATCTCATGGGCGTTTGGCCCATGATTTATGCGGCTGTCGCCCTCGCCGATGGTCATTGCCAGCCTGAGCCTGACGATGGGAAAGTGACCGCCGCCTGGCCCTTTGTCGCCGGCAGTTTTGGCTTGGGAGCCTTTATGTTGCTACCTTATCTAGCCCTGCGATCGCCCGCCCCCCATTGGCCTGCGACGTCCTCCAATGGAAAAGGCGAGCCTTCTCGCTTTCTCAATATTTTGACCAGCCGTATTTTTGGCCTCTTCCTACTCGCCAATGCATTACTTTGGCTAGGCTATGCCTTGAGCCAGGGAGACTGGAGCAATTTCCTAGAGCAATGGCAAAGCAGCCGATTTATCCACGTCATGAGCTTGGACTTCTGCCTACTGACGCTGCTTTTCCCAGTCTTGGCCCAGGACGATGCGCGTCGCCATGGCATCGTTTCCCCTCAATGGACTTGGTTAACTTCTGCTTTACCCATCCTGGGCGCAACCCTTTATCTCTGCTTTCGCCATCAATTTACAAAAACAGAAAAGTCATCTGTCTAAACTCCAAGCCATCAAGCCGCAAAAGCCAGGGTCTCGACTTTGGGATCATCTCCACGACCTGCTCCCTTGGATTTCCAGCGCGATACAAAAACTGCATAAGACAGCTCAAAACCAGCTATTAATAACTATTTCTTAAGAGTTCAATCAGAATTGCTTAGGACGTCCGAACCCGGATCATCTGCGGGTTCAGGGTTCTAGCTCTGGTTCAGAAGGCCATTGACTTTCAAAGGTTTTGGGGAAATTCTTCTGCTCAATCCCCAGGCCAAAATCGGCCAGATCCGCCCGGGGTCAGCGGTAGCGATCCCCAGAGATGCCCCAAGTGCAATGCTATGATTGCCGCAGCCACGGGCTTTCGAGCACAGGGCTAGACGAAGCAGTTAGCTAGAAAATTTAGATCTATGGCACCGAACGCCGCTATCTCTCCTGTAGTGCTGGTGATTTTAGATGGCTGGGGTTACCGCCCCCAAGCCCAAGGCAATGCGATTACTGCCGCGAAGACTCCGGTAATGGATAGCCTTTGGGAAACTTACCCTCATAGTTTGATTCAGGCCTCGGGTAAAGATGTTGGCCTACCTGTGGGGCAGATGGGTAATTCTGAGGTCGGACACCTCAATATTGGCGCGGGCCGGATTGTGGCCCAAGAATTAGTCCGCATTTCTGATGCTGTGGAAGATGGCTCCCTACTCAGCAATCAAGCTCTGGTGAATTTGTGCCGCAAGGTGCGCGATCGCAACGGCAAGCTCCATCTGATTGGCCTTTGCTCCGAAGGTGGCGTTCATTCCCATACCGAACATCTGTTTGGCCTGCTCTCCTTGGCTAAAACCGAAGGCATGAACGATGTCTGCATCCACGCCATTACAGATGGGCGCGACACCAAGCCTTCCAGCGCAGCCGAGCCGCTGCAAAAGATGATCGACTTCACCGAGAAGTTGGATGTGGGCAGAATCGTGACGCTGTCTGGGCGCTACTTTGCCATGGACCGCGATCGCCGTTGGGAGCGAACCCAATCTGCCTACGATGTCATGGTCAGCCGCGACGAAGGCACGGGTCAAACCGCATTGGAATTGCTCCAGCAGTCCTACGACCAGAAGGTCACTGACGAATTCATTCCGCCAACTCGCCTGGCACCTGGTGCCATTGAGGCCGGAGACGGCATCATCGTCTTCAACTTTCGTCCCGACCGAGCAAGGCAAATCACTGCCGCGATCGCTGCCCCCGAGTTTGAGGGCTTTGAGCGTGAGCAAATCAAAAACCTGGAAGTGGTCACCCTGACCCAATACGACGAGCGCCTTCCCGTCACCGTGGCCTTTAAGCCCCAAACCTACGAGAACATTCTGGGCGAGGTGGTCTCCAAGCACGGCCTGAACCAGTTCCGCGCGGCTGAAACAGACAAATACCCCCATGTCACCTACTTCTTCGATGGCGGTATCGAGAAGCAGTTCCCCGGCCAGGACCAAGTCATGGTCCAAAGTCCCCATGTCTCCACCTATGACCATGCCCCAGCCATGTCTGCCGATGAGTTGACCGGCGTGGTCACTGGCGCAGTGCGCAAAGGCATCTACTCCATGATTGTGGTCAACTACGCCAATCCCGATATGGTGGGCCACACCGGCAATATGGAAGCCACGGTGGAAGCGATCCAAGCCATTGATGGCTGCCTCGGGACATTACTGGGCGAAATCTCCAAGGCTGGCGGCACAGCACTGATCACGGCAGACCATGGCAATGCCGAATACATGCATGACGAAGAGGGCAATCCTTGGACTGCCCACACTAGCAATGCGGTGCCTCTCATCTTGGTCGAAGGCGAAGGGCGCAAGATTCCAGGTCACGGTGCTCAGGTCAATCTGCGTGAGGAAGGTCGCCTCGCAGACCTAGCTCCCACGATTTTGCAAATCCTGGGTCTCCCCCAACCCAAGGAAATGACGGGCCGCTCCATGATTGAGATGGCGGAATTTGAACTGCAACCGGAGCGTGAGCCTGTAAAGCTGTCGATTTAGGGCTGTCAACTTAGCCTAAAGGTAGGCTATGCTTATTGACTCTGGCCTTTAGTTAACCCCTTGGTAGGTATGGCGCTCACCGAAATTCTTGGGATTGTTTGGACGGTTTCCGCTGTGGGAATGGTCATTGTGATTTTGCTCCACAGCCCCAAGGGCGATGGCATTGGCGGCATTGGGGGTCAGGCTCAGCTGTTTAATAGCAGCAAAAGCGCTGAGACGGCACTCAATCGTGCGGCATGGTTGCTGTTTTTTATCTTCATTGGTTTGACGATTATTTTGAGCGCTGGCTGGCTGGGAACGCCAGGTCAGTAACCCAGCGCCCAATCACACTCTTCAGCTGCTGAGCCGCTCCCTGGGTAAGATTCGAGAACACTGTTGGCATTTGTCGATTGACCATGGCCAAGAAAACTCTTTATAGCCAGCGACATCAACGTCGCTGGCTCTTTTTTCGTCTTATATCCTTAGTCTGGATGGGGCTCTTGCTCGTTAGACTATGGAGCCCAGGCTTGGCTAGGGGGCAAGAAGCCCCTATCCCCGAGAGGTCTTACCCACTGCCTAGCCGCCTAGAGGCTGTGTTAGAACTACAGCAGGAAAGTGTAAAAAGTTACATCGACCAAATTTCACCGTCGCCCCAGGGCTATTTGCTCTGGTCAGCTTGGCCGGTTCGGGTTTATCTAGAGCCCATCAGCGGTGACCTAATCACAGCCCAAACCCAACGCCAGGCCACTTGGCTAGCCCAGGCGAAAGGTGCGATCGCCGATTGGTCTCGCTATCTCCCGCTGGAATTGACCCATGAGTCTGCCCAGGCTCAAATTGTCATCTTGCGAAGACAGCCGCCTCTGCGATGGGAAAACGGCCAGCTCAGTCGTGCCCGCCATGCCGAAACTCGCTTTCGCATTACGACAGAGCGCGATGCCCAAGGCCAACCTTGTCTGCTTCACCAGCAAACGGTGTACGTGGGCGATCGCCAGGGGCCTCAACAATTGCGGGGAACCCTCCGCCATGAACTGGGCCATGCCTTGGGACTCTGGGGCCATAGCCCTGACCCCAGTGATGCCTTGTATGCCGGGCAGATTGCGGACCCACCGCAAATTTCTCAACGCGATCTCAAGACCTTAGGACAGCTCTATAACCAACCCACTCGGCTAGGATGTCTGGTAGGTCTTCCGGAGACAGCCCATGGATCCTGAGCATCGCAATTCCCACGAGCCCCCCAAGCCTGGACCAGACAAAGCTTCTACCCCTCCCGTTCAGCAGCCATCCTCAGATCCTCCACTGCCGTCCATGATGAAGCCATTGCCTGCTCCTGCAACTCCTATGGTTGATGCCACAGCTCAATATCCTTCCCTAGAGGCAGCAGT
>CALLPZ010000230.1 GCA_938015405.1 uncultured Pseudanabaenaceae cyanobacterium | reverse complement strand
AGTTCGGCTCGAACGCTTGGCAGAAGTCATCGACGTCACAGAACAGGTCTTCTAAGCTAGGCATGGGTAGAGGAGGGCTGAGGTCTTTGGTTAGTTTCAGCCTAAGCGCCTCTACCTTTCCTTATCCATAACTGACGTTACCCAATAAAAAAGACGTACCCGTGCCGGAGTACGCCTTTCGTTATCTACGTGCTTAGTGTCATCGAAAAGACAATTCCCCCGTGCCAGGAGGCGTTGTCGAGTCTAGTCGCGTCTCTACAACCGAGACAGGGATTTAGCGCTCAGAGCCGCGCCACTGTTGTTCTTTAACGGGCAGTTGAATAGCGGTGGAAAGAAGAGCCATGGAACTCACCTTTTTCTCTTGCGAGGGTTAACACTATTAAGGTGCCCACCCCCCGAGGGGGATTAACACCCGCGAAGAAAAAATCTTCCCCCTCAGGGCTGAAAGCCCCAAGGGGCGTCACCCCTCATCAAAAAATCCGTATCTACACGGGGTGTGCGAGGTCCGAACTGTGACTCTAGCCCCTAATCTGCAGCAACGGTTGTGTCTACCACAATTGAGTTGCGGCTGTCTTGGAGGAGGGGGCGCAGGGTTGCATCCAGGGTTAGGTGGGCATTGAAATTGAAGCCCAATAGCTTCCCTTGAAGGCTGGTGATGTACATGTCATTGTGGATGCGCTGTTCGGGAGCTTCGCTCAGGAACTCCAGCTTGATCCAGTCTTGGCCCCCTAGGTTGACGAAGTCATGTTCTAGCCATTGGAAGCCAGGAACAGAGTTCTCCAGGTAATCTTCGAGAAAGGCTTTGACCTCGGGAAGTTGTTCCGGGGCGAGGGGGATGTCGCTGACGCTGACGCCCACTGAAACGTCCCGGGTGGCGTTGCCGTACGCATGTTGGGGGGGCATTGCGCCAGGAAATTTGGTCTCGATTTCCTGGGTGCTCATGGGGGTGAAACCCACGGGCGGTACAAAGGAGATTTGCTGGTTCGCCAGGTAGACTCGGTCTGTCTCGAGCAACTCAGTCTCTGTCGCCGTTTCTGATGTGGCTTCATCGGAGGCGGCTTCTACCGCAGGATTTTCGCCTGGAAGGCGATCGCCAGGGACATCATCCAGTGTTTGCGCGGGTTCGACACTGTCAGCTGTCTCAGCTTCCGCCGAGGCTGGACTAAGCTCTATTGCCTCTTCAATGGCGTCCGTTGCGGCATTGTCGATGGCGTTATCGATGGCACTTTCGACTGCGCTTTCTGCTTCAGCTTGGGGAGTGGGAATGGTGGGAGCATCGGGGATGACGATCGCCTCAGGTGGTGCCGTTGGAGTGCTACCTGGCTCAGCTGGATCTACAACCTGCTCTTGGATCTGGACGATGGCGGGTTCGGCTGTCTCACTGCTTTGAGCCCAGCTTGCTTGCCCTAAGCTCGCTTCGGCAACTGTGCCTAGGAGCAAGACCCACAGTAGATTGAGCCATCGCCTCTGGCCCTGACATCTGGGTGCATGGCGTCGATTCATGGGAGCTCGCTGTGATGCTGGAGCGACTGCGAGTCCTAGAGCGGCGATCGCAGCAGAATCGGCTGGAGCAGCACAAGCCGTCGAAGAAGTAGATAGGTCCATAGAGCGAGAGGATGAGGCAATCACAGCGCTAAGAATAAATATTAAGAGAGTCTTTAGAACTTCGTTGGGGGCAGGCTGAGCCACTCACAGTAGTTCCATTACGAGTTAGCCAGGGCTCCATCACGGGTTGGATGGCTGGTGAAGTTGAACCACCTAGGGAGTTGACCACCTAGATTGGGTCTTCCCGCCCTGAATCGGCATCACCTGTAGGTATTCATTCCAGAAGGAACTTAAAAATGGGCTCTACGCTATTCCCCTCCACAATGGGTCTAACCGGATTAATCGTTGCAGCAACGGCAATTCTCCCAATACTCCCGGCTCAGGTTCAGGCGGCAGTGCCCCTTTTGGGGGCAACGAGCTCCGCCCAAACCCCGGCGGTGGAGCCATCGCTCACCCTTGCCCAAGCGGGTACGAGCTACGCACCCGTTGGTTGTCGGATTACGCGGGAGCAAATAGGGGTTTATCAGGAGCCTAATGTGGCAGAGGCTGCCCTAGGCGTATTGGCAAAGGAAGAGACGATCACCCTGGGGACGGGAAGCGGGAATGGCTGGGCCCGTATCGTGGCTCCCGAGACGGGCTGGGTTCAGGCAAAGTTCCTTCGGGGCGGTGATGCAACACCTTGTCCTGAAGGACAGAAGCCTCCCACACCGGTCAGTTCTGCTCCCGCATCGGTGACTGCTGAGCCCTCCCCCGAGACCGAAGGTGGGGTCACCCGTGCTGTTTGTGCAGTCTTGCCTGAAGGGGGATTGATTGTGCGTGACCAGCCGAATTTGTCAGGGAGTCGGGTGATCGGTTCTATTCGACCTGGGAACTACACCTTCCAGTTCACGGGCCGCCGCACGGACGCAGGTGACTCCCAACGGCAATGGGCTTACATCACTGCACCAGCTAAGGGCTGGGTTTCCACGGGCATTGTGGGAGGTGGGGCAAACCTCTCTGGTGAAGGTTGCGCTTGAGCCGGAGCCTAAGTCAGTTCGGAGGTCGATGCTAGAGCGTGAGGTGTTCCAGCGCCATGTTTGTGGCATCGCTCCAGCCTGAATTCATGCTGGGCTATTGCTAAGGTCGGCAATGGCTCAGCGATAGGACTTGGTTGGATGCGATCGCCCATGAGCGAACTGCTGCGGAGTCGCGCCCAAGACCCAGACGGCGGTGATAACAGAAAAATTACAGGCGAACTTATTAAAGCTTTTATAAAACCCCATCTGAAAGTGAGCCTTTGTACAGATCGGCTGCTGTAGATCCGGTTCACTCGCGATTGTTCCGTTAGAAGGGGCAGGCAGGTTCTCGCGGCTTCAACTCATCGCCCCCTGTCCAATTCAACTTGTCCTGATTGCTCACGATGCATCTTGCATGACATGGGAAATACGATTCTGCTAGTTCTGCCGGTGCCTTTCCAGGACCGGGACGGTGTGTTGGGCTTTGATCGACAAACTTGCCAGGGGCTTGTGCGTTGGGCGGAGCAGTTTGAGCGGGTGATTATGGCCTGCCCTCTCCAGCCCCCGGGGGAAGAGACCAACTC
>CALLPZ010000229.1 GCA_938015405.1 uncultured Pseudanabaenaceae cyanobacterium | reverse complement strand
GATGGACTGGCTAGGGCGATCGCGGTGGTGCTCCCTGCTCCTGGGTTGAGCGATGCTGCCCAGACCGTGGTTGGCCAAAGCAGCCCACCCATTAATACGGCGGTGAGTCCTGCGATCCAAAAGCGTTGCATGGGGCCCCGGTCCTTCTCTGACAATGATTCTTGGCGTGCCTGGCTAACGGCCTAGTGGGATTGGCCCGGTGGGGCTGCCAGCAGCGGCACGAGATTGATTATAGAAATCGTCGTCTCCCTCCTTTGCCGATTGCAAAGATATAGTCACCTCTCCACCTTTTTCGTTACATTCCAGGGAGTCTATTGGCAGTCATTGAGAGCGGGCTGACCCAAAACGTAGATCGAGCTGTGGATGTTGTAGATAACACTTCTCCCTACGGAAAATGCCTCTCCGTAATTTCTCGGTCGTTTGGCCAGAATTACTCCGACTTACCCCTCCTTTGAGCCCTGATGTTGTTACAACATGGATGGCTGCTGAACTCAACCTCCTGCTGCCATTTCCCTAGAAGCATGATTTTACAAAAGCCCTGGGGACAAGGCTCTAAATATTGTTTGACTCAGAAAAAATGCTTTCTAACCTTCCGTTTCCGCCCTCGGGAATTGCGTATAAATGCGGTACTGTAAAAGTTGTAATTGGTTCAACCCCGATTTTGCTATATTAAGTGGCTGCATTTTGCAGGGCTAAGGCGCAGTTTCCGTAATCCTCCGACTAACTTAAAAATTACTGGGGTAAATTAATTGCGACCGATAGCTGTACTATCCGGGAAATTGCCCTAGAACTTTTACGCTTTTAGAGTATCCTTTGGTTCAAATTCCGCATTTGCTCGTTTACGAGCATTGCGTACGCATCTGCCGGTCATCACTAGGTTCATCGCCATCTACCGTCTATCTGCCTGTGTTCCAACCGGATCACGGGTCATCATCGACGCCAGCTCAACTGTTTCAGAGTGTCTTTAGAGTCAGGACATGCTTTCTACCCCCCGCACTACGGTTCTTATCGAACCTCAGCGGATGCTTCAGTCCATCCACGCTTCGGCGGATTGGGTGGGGCTTCGCGTCGTTAAAACAACTGAAACCCTTCGGGGTGTGAGAGATCAAAAGCCCAAGGCCAATGGCACCCAAGTTCGCTATGGGGCCATGGTTGAGGTCTTGGTGGATGGTCAAGTGGGCTATGGCGCCACTGTGGATCTCTCTCAAAAAGGATTACAGGCCGCAGCGGATGCTGCGCTGCTCCAGGCCCGTGCCACTGCTGCTTGGGGCCTCTATCCCTTCACGGAGCAAATTCGCCCCGTGGTCAAGGGGAGCCAGATTGCTGCCACCGAGCGAGCGCTGGATGAGTTGAGTCCCAAGGAGATCAATGACTTACTGATCCGCATTTGCTACACCCTCAAGCTATCGGATCAGATTATTCAGACCAGCGCCACAGCAATCGCCACCCAGCGAGAAACCTGGTTCGCCAGCAGCAACGGCTCCGATGCCTACCAACGCAGTGCCTCGGTGGTGATGGACTACGAAGCCACGGCCAAGGATGGCTTGGTGACCCAGCGACGGGGTGCCAATGGCTGGTTTGCCCAGGCCTACCAAGGGGGCTGGGAATGGCTGTTGACCCCGCAACTTTGGGAAGATGTGCAGCGCACGGGCGAGCAGGCCATTGAATTGCTTTCTGCCCCAGAATGCCCCAGTGATACTCGCACCTTGGTCCTAGCACCGGACCAGATGATGTTGCAGCTGCATGAGAGTGTGGGCCACCCTTTGGAGCTAGACCGTATCCTCGGCGATGAGCGGAATTATGCGGGGGGTAGCTTCGTTCAAGCGAAGGACTTTGGCCACTTAACCTATGGCTCCCCGCTCATGAATGTCACATTTGATCCAACTGTGCAAGGGGAACTCGCCAGTTATGGGTCTGATGACACAGGGGTTACAGCCTGCCGAGAGCATTTGGTTAAGGATGGCCAGCTCCAGCGGGGGCTGGGCAGCGTAGAGAGCCAATTGCGCAGTGGCTTACCCGGCGTGGCCAATGCCCGAGCCTGTTCCTGGAATCGTCCGCCCATTGATCGCATGGGCAATATCAACTTGGAGCCCGGCGATACCTCCTTCGAGGAGATGATCTCCAAGATTGAGAAGGGCGTGTTTATGCAGGCCAACTCCTCTTGGTCCATTGATGATCAGCGCTATAAGTTCCAGTTTGGCTGTGAATATGCCCAGCTGATTGAGAATGGCGAGATTACCCAAACGGTGCGCAATCCAAATTACCGCTCGACCACACCGGAATTTTGGAAGAGCCTGAGCCAGGTGGGCGATCGCAGCACCTGGGAAATGTTCGGGACGCCCGTTTGTGGCAAAGGTGAGCCCAATCAGATCATTTGGGTGGGCCATGCCTCCCCAGTCTGTGCCTTTGACAATATCGAAGTTTTTGGGGGCGGTGAGTAGTGGGTGTCGCATCGAGCTGAACTGAGCACCCCAAAAATCGACCCCTTTATCCCATTTCCTCTACCTTGTGATTTTTTCCTTATCTACCGCTGCCCTCGTTCAATCCCGCACCCTCGCCACCGAGCGCCTCGGTCTATGGGAGCAAACCTTCAATCGCCTTAGCGATGCCCTCCAGGCCGAATGTCGAGCAGAGGAACATTTCACCCTGTCCTTGGTGGCAGAGGACAGCCAATTCACCCGTTTGAACCGAGCCAGGGTCCGTCAGTCCGGCCAAGTGGTGGATGGCTCGATTAAGCTCACCTGGATTGCAAACCAGCGCACCTGCTACCGGGATCTACCCTTCACCGGCGACTGGCAAGCGGATTGGGCGACTGTGCAGCCTGCATTGGCAGCCCTGCGCCAGGAAATTGACCAGCTACCCGAAGATCCCTTTATTGTCTTGCCTCAGCAACCCAAGGGGCCTGATCAAGGCAAGAGTCGAGCGGTGTATCGCGGGGAATTGCTGCCTCGGGATCAAGCGATCGCAGAGCTGCTCGGTCCAGTCCAAGGCCTCGACTTTGTGGGTATCTATGCGGCGGGTCTCTCGGTGCGAGCCCAGTCCGATTCTGCCGGGCAGCGCCATTGGTTTGCCACCGAATCCTTCACCCTGGACTATTCTCTCTTTGACCTGCGAGGCCAGGCTGTCAAAGGCACCTTTGCTGACCGCAGCTGGGATACCACGGCCTACCAGGCCAATGTGGCGCGGGCACAGCAGCAGCTCCAACTGATGGATCGCCCGGTCAAGGCCGTTGCTAAGGGCAAGTACCGTACTTACTTGGCCCCCGCTGCAATGTCAGAGCTGATTCTGATGATGTCCTGGAGTTGCCTCAGTGAAGCCGCAATCCGCCAGGGCGGTAGCCCCATGGAGCAACTGCGCGTTGGAAAGCGTCAGCTCTCTCCCAAATTCACCCTGCGGGAGAACTTCTCCCGTGGCCTAGTGCCCCAGTTCAACAGCGACAGCGAGATGGCACCGGATAACCTGCCCCTAATTGAGCGGGGACAGCTGGTGAATACCACCATCAATGGCCGCACGGCCCAGGAATACGATGTGATTTCTAATGGTGCCTCCGATAGCGAGGACCTGCGGGCAGCGGAGGTGGATGCTGGAACCCTGGCTGAGGAAGATATCCTCAAGGCATTAGGGACGGGCTTGTACTTGTCGAACCTGCATTATCTGAACTGGAGCGATCGCCCCGCTGGCCGCATCACGGGGATGACGCGCTATGCCTGTTTCTGGGTTGAAGAAGGTGAGATTGTAGCCCCCATCAATGACCTACGGTTCGATGACACGGTATTCAACTTCTGGGGCAATAACTTAATTGCCCTAACCCAAAAGCAAGAGCTGGTTCCCGCAGTGGATACCTATGAGCATCGTGACCTGGGCGGCACCTGGACGCCGGGGGCATTGATTGAGGACTTCAC
>CALLPZ010000228.1 GCA_938015405.1 uncultured Pseudanabaenaceae cyanobacterium | reverse complement strand
TTGATCCGTTGCCCTAGCACCATCACCGTTGATATAGGTGCGATATACCGGAAACAGCACCAGGATTTCTTCCAGGGCTTCCTGGAGACCAAACATGGTGAAGTCACTGGCGTAGCGATAGCGCCCGGAGATCTGCTTGAGCATGCGGGCCAGGTTGTCGATATCTCCGGCTAGGTGCTTATCGACGATAAAGCGGTTGTTCTTGTCGATTAGCTCCGCTTGGTCAAGCTGGCGGCCAATAAAGCGACGATAGGTTTCGCTCAGGTCTTCCTCACTGCTTTGGTTGCAAAGGAGGCCATTGACCTGGTTCATAAAGTCATAGCCCGTGGTGCCCTGGATCGGCCAGTTGAGCGGCAAGGCCTCATCGGTTTCGAGGATCTTTTCCACCACGAGGTAGATCTCGGGGGCCTCTTGGCGCAGGCGATCTAAATAGGCTGTGGGATCATAGAGACCGTCAATGTGGTCAATGCGCAGGCCGGTGATCTTGCCAGCCTTGACCAGGGAGAGCGTGTATTCATGGACGGCTTGGAAGACAGCCTCATCTTCGACGCGCAGGCAGATCAGTTCGTTGACCGTGAAAAAGCGGCGATAGTTTAATTCTTCGTTGCCCACTTTCCAATATGCTAGGCGGAAGAATTGTTCGCCGAGGAGTTCATCGAGGAGGTCAAAGCTGTCGGACTTCCTTGCCTCACCATTAAAGGTTTGGATATTTTGTTCGATGTAGTCATGAACCTCATCTGCACCATTCCATAGCTCCCACAGCATGCGCTTGATAAAGCTGATTTGGTCATAGCGTTCCCTGCCCTGGAGGTTGCTTTCCTGGAGAGGTTCGCCCTGGCCTTCCTGCTGGGCCGGGACGTATTTGAGCATATACAACACCCCCAATAGTTTGACGTATTCGGGATGGTCGCGGCCCAGTTTTCGGCGGAGACGACTGAGGTTGTAGGTGAGGACGCGGGGGTAGGACTCCAGGCGAATGGGAAACTGGAGATCGTAGTAATTGATCGTGAAGCCCCCTTCGGCATAGCGGAGTTGGAGTTCTCCACTTTCGAGACAGTCGCCGTAGAACTTGCCGAGGAAAGGGGCTAGGACCCGCCCTTGAATATCTTGGTAAGGGTGCTCCCAGTCGATGTCAAAAAAGTCGCGGTATTCCGAGGCGGGACCATTCTCCATCACGTCCATCAGCATGGCGTTTTGGCGATCAAAGGCCATGTGGTTGGGGACGATGTCCTGGATCAAACCTAGGTCCAGCGATCGCATCGCCTCGGCGAGTTTCTCAAAGTCTGCCTCTCCGCCTAGCTCTGGGTCAATGCGGTTGGGATCGACGCCATCATAGCCGTGGGTACTGCCTTTACGGGATTGCAGAATGGGTGAGGCGTAAATGTCTGAAACCCCGAGGGCATGGAGGTAAGGCGTGATGCTTTGGGCATCGGAAAAGCCAAAGCTAGGGGTGAACTGGAGCCGATAGGTCGCGACCGGAATTTTCATGGCAGGAGGTCCAGAGAGACTGGACTCAGCTAAGGGAAGCAAGGAACAGTCTGGTGCCATCGGCCTAGGCCTGGGGACAGGCAACACCAAGGTAGATCGATCCTACCTGATGAACTGTGCCAGAGCTGTTCAAGCTCAGAGGTTATTTGAGCAGCCGCTCTAGCATCAGGTTGGATACTTTTCCGAGCCTCCATAGGCGAAGGCTTAACGCTGACCGAGAGTTGTGCTGTAAATAACTGCTGATCTGGGAGGCAGGGTGAGCTGTTGTGGAGAGACAGGCTCTGTACGTTCTAAGGGCAGGCAGGCAGGTAGGCTGCTGTTGCCAGGACCGGCCCAGCGATCGCTACTGCTATCTACAATCAAATGCCAGGTGCCGGGCTGCAGATTGAGGGTGATACTAGCTGTCGTTTCACTAAAGTTAAGACAGGCAAAAACTGAATTTTCTCCCTGGAATCGTCGCAGCTTTAGGACTTGTTGCGTAGCATCCACTCTTGCTTCGAGATGCTGGCGATTGAGTTGGGCTAGTACGGGGTCCTCCCGCCGCAGGCGCAGCAGCTCTCGATACAACTCCCAGAGTTGCTGATGCTGAGGTTGTTGACGCAACGACCAGTTGAGCTTGGAGCGTTCGAAGGTCTCCATAGCTTGGGGATCGGGAGGGGCCGCTTCGCCTTGGAAGTCAGCGAATTCTTCAGTTCGGCCTTGGCGGACGGATTCGATCAGCCCTTCATCGCCTAGGCTCACGAAATATTGGAAGGGTGCTGTTTCACCATATTCCTCCCCCATAAACAGCATGGGCACGTAGGGCGTGAGCAGCAGCGCAGCAGCAGCGAGCTTTTGGGACTCGAAGACTAGGCTGGGATCTGAGCAAGTGGAGTGCAGGATGTGGGAGAGGCGATCGCCCAACATCCGATTGCCCACTTGGTCATGGTTTTGAATACAAACAACAAACTGCTCTGAGGCACAGCCCGCTGCTGATTCGCCATGGTAGCGCTGGCGATGGGGAGAGTAATCCCAG
>CALLPZ010000227.1 GCA_938015405.1 uncultured Pseudanabaenaceae cyanobacterium | reverse complement strand
GTATCTGCCACTGCAAAGGAAATCAAATGGCTGCCCGGGCTATCCGCAGTTCCCTCTGTGAGGGTCGCTGCCACCTGCAACACCACATGTCCTTGCTTCGTAAACTTCACCGCATTACCCACCAAGTTCAAGAGAACCTGGCGGAGTTTATTCTCATCTGCCTCAACGTACTGGGGAACGTCTTTGGCATAATCCAACCGCAGCTCTATCCCCTGGGCCTGGGCACGCACATCAAGCATTTCATGAATGCCCTCCAAGACCCGGTGTAAATCAAAGGGCATCGGTTCAATCGTGGTGCGCCCCGATTCAATCTTGGCCATTTCCAAGACATCATTAATCAAAGACAAAAGGTGCTCACCACTGCGATTGATAATCCCCAGAGTTCGTTTCTGGGAGTCAGAGACCTCTGCCTCATGGCTCATCAATTCACTGAACCCCAGGATGGCATTGAGGGGGGTGCGCAATTCGTGGCTCATATTGGCCAAGAATTCACTTTTAGCCTGGTTAGCTGCGATCGCCTGGTCGCGAGACTCAGCAACCTCAGTCAGATTGGCCTGAAGCTGGTCCGCCATCCGATTCAAGGCTCGACCCACCTGACCAATCTCATCGGGATATTGAATTTGAATCCGCTGATTGAGATCCCCTCCCTCAAAGCCCTGAGCAAATTTTCGCAGCGACGTCAGCGGTCGATGCACCTGCCGCTGAAACAGAACAATCGTCAGCAGGGCTAGCAGAAAACTCACGGCCAAAGCCGTTATAAAACTCTGCTGTGCTGCTCTAACGCTTTCTGCCCGAACCCTAGCCGTGGAGTAGCCCAAACGGATCTCGCCTAGGGGATGCTCAAAGGAATCTACAGAGACAACCACCTCAGAAACATCAGGCGCTTGATTGATGCTCTCTAGCAAACTTAAGAGATCGGCAGGATTCTCTGCCGCAACCAAGGCTTCTTGGATTAAAGGCTGCTCTCGATCCAAATAGCGAGTCAATGGCCTTCCCTCGCTATTCAGGACCACACTGTAGACAACATTCTGCTCCTCTGTAGCCTGCTGCATCAGGGTTTCGAGGTATAGGAAATCTAGATTGAAGATGGCTTCCGGCGCCACATCGCGGAGAAATTCAGCCTTGGTTTCGACGCGATCGCGAGCATCGTTAACCTGGCGCGTATAGTTCTGCCGATTCTGAAACCAACCAAAGGCCAACTGAATGGCCAGCAGGAAAGAACTGGCTACAGTCAAATAGCGCAGTGCCACACTCTGATTGAATCTTCCAAAAAGGTGTCCAGAGAACGCCTTCATAACCCTTCTCCCGTCACAGCAGTCATCTCAAAACCCAGCAAGCCTGATGATTGGCAGCGTTATTGAGTGGCAGGAACCCTTTCAGCATCCCAACTTCTCAGCTTGAGCGCTTCGATAAGTTCACTGACCTTGGAATAATCCACAGCCGAAATAAACCCATCAGCCTTCAAAGCAGTCAATGCATCATGGGCAGTCGGTATTTTCAATAAAGCAGCCTGCACTTTTGCGGTCAGTTCCGGCTCAGTGCCTGCCAGAGCAGCCACAGGCCACTCCGGATATAACTCTGTCGTATGCTCATAGAAAAATGGGTCCCCTGCAGGATCAATAATCCTGAGTTCATCAGTGCTGGAGATCAACCCCTTATTCACCATCTTCTCAAGCTGACCCGTCCGAATAAATCCCACATCTACAGTCTCATTCAAGAGAGAAAGAACAATATTATCTTGGGATTTATTCTCCACAAATTCAGAAAATTCTGTGTAAGGATCAAATCCATTCTGTAGCAAGTGATAAATCTGAAAAGTACAGCCAGCAGCAGCAGTCTGAAATGCAACACAAGCTGCACGCTTACCGCTTAGATCCTCAATCTCTTCAATATCACTCTCATCACTAACCACAATCAATCCACTAAATTCAGCCCCTGTTTTGGGGCGTGTATGAGTCACGAGAAACTCAGTATTGTGGAGACGCTGAATTTGAACTGCTGCGAGAGGGTTATTGGTTGTGAAATCTAAGTTATTGGTTTCAACTTCACTAAACTGGCTTTCTTGAGAAACTGCAACTAGCTCAAAAGGTTGCCCCACCTCCTGAGACAGATAGGTCATCAAGGGACCATAGCGTTCACTCACCGAGACAGCACTATCAATGGCCAACACACCGAATCGCACAGGTTCCTTCTGGCCATTCTCAACAGTCGGTACTTCACGCGAGTCAGTCTCGTCCCCAGCATTAGTATCAGCAATGGGCTGTCGACAAGCGATGCAAGCCAGCACAACCAGAAGAGTAGTTAAGCAAGTGTTAAGCTTCAACGAGAATAGAGATTTAACTGGCATCACATCAACCTAGATTCCGTTATGCAGCATTGAGATATATCCACTCATTCTGCATCCAGAAATCTAGACTTCGTAAGCGAAAAAAGCCTTAAAGGATCTTCAATCAATCATCCGTGTTATACGAAGAAATAAAAGCAAAAGAATCTGTATACAGAGAGAATCAAGTCAGTCTATTTCCTGACTTCCAAGCGAGAGAAGATAAAGATATTAATGAGTAATAGCTAAATAAAAAATCTCTAGAAAATAAAAATCTATTATTTTCGTAAATACACTCAAAAGAACGATCCCAGACCTAAGCAATTTCTCGCTCTATCCCCTGCAAGAGCCTGAGCAAATATTCTAGGTATCCATTCCGAGATTTCTCTCAAGCAATCCGGTTGCCAGCCAAGCAAACATAACGACTGCAACCCTCTGTCATCAGACTTTCAAGCAGAGAAGAACATCACAAGCCTCACAAGACTATGCGCCAAGCATCCTAAATCCAGCGCTCCTATCCCCAAAAATAGCGCCGTATCTCGGCCCCTCTCTCACTCCAAAGCTCTACAAGAGAGCTCAGCCGTTTATACAAACACACCGATTCAACAGGCTACAGAGCAAACCAAGCCATCACTGAGCAGTCTCAGAAAAAGGAGCCAACCCCAATCTGCGCTGCTCTCCAAGTCTTATGAATTCAACAGTTTTCCCCTCACGAAGGATTCACAGCAGTTAAACCGCTGGTCTTGGGCAAATGAAGCAGAATCCAAATTTTCGCCTGCCTCATCACGAGACCTGCCAAGACTGCTGCCATGCGTAAAGCAGACTACATGGCCAAGCCCTTCTGAGGCAGAGCAAGGGCTTGAATGTCCCCAAAGGGGGCACCACATCGAAGAGTCGTAACGGGACTGGCGCGATTCGAACGCGCGACCTACCGCTTAGGAGGCGGTTGCTCTATCCAGCTGAGCTACAGCCCCAAACCGTCAATATTATAGGAGGCCTCTGCCCCAAACGAGCTACTCTCCTAAACTAGGTCGCCAATCCTGCTTCAACAAAGCCTCCCAGGGCTTACATAAACCCATCGTTTCCTGAGGCAAATCTGCCAAAACGGTACCTGCAACCTCAGCGAGTCGCAGATTAGCGTACAGAAAACAGGCATCCTCCATCTCACAGCCCAGCAAGCTTACCTGCTGTAAATTAGCCCAGCGGAAATCCGCTCCAGAGAGGTCTGCTTCGCGAAAATCGGCAGACACACCATAGATTTGGGTCAAATAAGCGCCAGCTAAACGTGCCCTGTGAAAAGTCGTTCGATACAGCTGCGCTCCAATCAAATTGGCATCACTCAAGTTGGCATCACTCAAATCGGCCTCACAGAGGCTAGCCCCATTGAGCAAAGCCCTCGCAAAACTGGTATGCCTCGCCAGCCCTCGATTAAACACCGCCCCAGATAAATTTGCCCCAGACAAGTTTGCGGCAGACAAATCGACCCCTGTTAAGTCAGCATCCGCCAAATTCGCATTGGCTAGATCTGCACCCATGAAGTTGGCACCTCGAAGATCTGCATCTTGCAAGTTAGCTCCGGCCAAACTGGCACCTACAAAGCTGCTTTGGCTCGCTTGGAGCGATCGCCCATCCATTCCTCGCAACGTGACCTGATTCCAATTGCCCTCGCTAAAAGTGGCGTCCTGGGCCCGGCAGCCACTCAAATCTGCCCCACTAATATCCACACCGGTCAAGTCATAACCTTGCAGGTCCATGCCTGCCAGAACCAGCCCTGTCAAATCTGGAATGATTTCTGGCTGAGCCTGCCGCCAAGACGCCCATTGGGCAGCCCCAGCTTTCAAATGAGTCACATGGTCAAGATTTGCCATCGTGCCTACTCCCCGCCACGGCTAGCTGGTTCTCGACCCGGCATGTTCTCAATTGTTGCAATTACCGCTCGCTCAGCCGCCAAAATATCCTGCTCCTTGCCACCCAAATACAATCGGCCAAAGCTGCCAACTGAAGTCACATGGAGAATGTTAATCGATGCCGCTTTTTCAGCCGCATTGGCTGCCAGAGAAGCATAGGCTGCAGGCTGAACCTCAAACACATACAGCGTTTGCCCCGCTGTAATCATCATGCCTCTGCAAGCCCGGTTAATCAGCTGGGCATGGTGGGCATCAATATTGCGAATAATCTGGTTCGATACCACCCTAGGCTTCAGCGCATCTCGCTGACTACAGCCTAGCCGGGCTAGCATCGCCTGCCCCGCAGCCTTCACCTCCCCCTGACTACTTGCATGGATCTCCAGCAGCCCATAGAGACGTTCAACAAACAAAACCCCCGGTCGAACCACCGCGGCTTTCATTGCAATATCCATCAGGCGATTTACTTCTAAGCCTGGCGACACTTCAATCCACAAGGACGCATCTCCCGGCAAAGGCATAAAGCCGGAAGAGACCGTACCAATGAAGGCCGCATGCTGCGATTGAAGATTGTCAATGTAGACGTAGCTACGCAGTTCAATGGCCAAAAGTATTCTCTCTAAGGTCTTTGGGCGAACGGCTGGTCCTTAAAACCAACAGCCTAAACGCAGGGCACAGCTCGCTTGTTCCCCATTTATTGTTACAGATTTTGACCCGGATCTTGGTGCGACCCCGATGGAAACCATAACCAAAATAAATAGGGGTGCACTAGCGTGC
This sequence comes from uncultured Pseudanabaenaceae cyanobacterium, assembly GCA_938015405.1. Lineage (GTDB taxonomy): Bacteria > Cyanobacteriota > Cyanobacteriia > PCC-9006 > JAAUQQ01 > JAAUQQ01. The sequence goes on along the minus strand of CALLPZ010000227.1, from coordinate 2,799 downwards.
ACCCCTATTTAAGAAATTGGGCTACAGCTTGAGCAAGCATGAAAACAAGCTCAAGCACCCATCAAGTCATTAACGCGGAAAAGCGTTGTTTACTTGAGCTCGGCCTTACCACCTGCAGCTTCAATAGCAGCCTTGGCTTCTTCAGCAGCGTCCTTAGCAACGCCTTCTTTGACTGCGATAGGTGCAGACTCAACCATGCCTTTGGCTTCCTTGAGACCCAGGCCGGTGATACCGCGAACAGCCTTGAGAACTGCGATTTTCTTATCAGCAGGCACTTCAGTCAACATGACGTCGAATTCAGTCTTCTCTTCAGCAGCTTCAGCAGCACCACCGCCACCACCGCCAGCCATCATCACAGGAGCAGCCGCAGCGGCGCTCACGTCGAAGGTCTCTTCGATACCTTTCTTTAGTTCAACAAGCTCAAGAGCGGTCAGGCCCTTCATGCTTTCGATAATGTCGGTAACAGCAGACATTGGATATGCTCCTAATTATTGTGTTCGAGAATCAAATTGATCGCGCTTCAACCTAAGCCATAGGAAAACCCTAGGGGCTAGTAATCAGCACTAACCCATGACTAAGCAGCGTTCTTCTCGGCCACGGCGTTGACCGCGCGGGCCACACCGGTCGGAATTTCTTTGACCAGAATTGCGATGTTCGCAACGATGCTGTTCGTAGCGCCGGCAATCTGAGCGTAGAGCTCTTCCTTGCTGGGCATTTCAGCGATCGCTTTGATGTCGGCTTGAGTGAGCAATTTGCCCTCAAAAACACCACCACGCAGTTCGGTTTTCTTCGTCGCTTTTTGGAATTTTTGGTATGCCTTAACAGCACTACCAACATCACCTTTAGCGAGCAACAAAGCATTGGTGCCCTTGAGCATGCTGCCCAATTCAGACCATTCCTCGCTGCCTTCAATTGCCTTCTTCACCAAAGTGTTTTTAGCAATCGTGCAAAGTGCATCAGATTCTGCCAGACCATCGCGTAGCTGAGTAATCTCAGCAACCGTCAAACCTTGAAAGTCCATCACCAAAGCCATATCAGCTTCAGCCAGACCTGCAGAAATCTGAGCAACCAGTTGCTCTTTATTTGCGCGTGTTCTTCCCATTCAATCTCACCTCCTTTAGCTGGGTTAGAAACAACAAGCTTGGTCAATCAATCGTATTAAACAACTCAGAACACATCTCTCAAATGCCATCAAAAAACCCTGACCACCAGAAGTCAGGGCTTAAGCATTCACAGGCGAACCTATGGCACAACGCTTACATCTCTGACCTAGGCAGGTTTTATCTCCGCAAAGCGGAGAACCGGCTGTCTCTGGTGGAGGTTTATTGAGTTGTGAAGTTGTGCCCTAGGCTCTATCCGTTGACTACAAAACTTTTCTCGTGATTGAGCTTAACAGCTTATCGCGATGATTACTATCGAAAATCGATAGATGGCTCCTAGGCCTCATCGCCCATCTTCATATCACGCAGGGTGCTTATGTCGATTTCAATCGAGGGGCCCATCGTAGCAGAGACGTACAAACTGCGCCAGTAACGACCCTTGGCACCCGAAGGGCGATTGCGGTCGATACATTCTTGGAGAGCTTTAATATTCTCCAGCAGGTCCTCTGCACTGAAGTCAGCCTTACCGAAGGACAGGTGGACAATACCTGAGCGATCAGCACGGAATTCAAGCTTACCTGCTTTAAATTCCTTGATGGCCTTCTCCAACTCGGTGGTAACGCTTCCGCCCTTCGGAGAAGGCATCAGACCACGGGGACCTAAAACACGACCTAAGCGAGCAACCTTGGGCATCATGTCAGGCGTTGCAATCAGGAGGTCAAAGTTCATTTGACCCTTTGCAATCTCGTCAATCAGCTCCTCAGAACCAAAGAGGTCAGCACCGGCAGCTTCCGCTTCGGCAACTTTCTCACCACGAGCCACAACGGCAACACGAATTTCTTGACCGGTGCCCTTGGGTAGAGCCACGGTAGTACGCAACTGCTGGTCGGTGTACTTGGGGTCAATGCCGAGACGAATGTGAGCCTCTGCAGACTCCGAGAACTTTGCCGTAGCAGTCTCTTTGAGGAGCTTCAGAGCTTCTAAAGGCTCATAGGCACGCTTCTCAACCTTGCCTTGAAGCTCGGTAACACGACGGGATGTTTTTCTTGCCATATTGTATTGGGGTTCAATCGAGGTTCAGCCTCTCCCCCGGATAATTGGTGTGCAAATACAGTGTGTGAATCGAACGATTCCACAAAGCAACAAAACGAGAGTAGAGCTCATCCACTAGGCGGTCGGCCTAGTCAGACAGGGTCACACCCATGTTGCGAGCGGTGCCTTCAACAATTTTCATCGCGGCTTCGATGTCACGCGCGTTGAGGTCAGGCATTTTAGTCTCAGCAATCTCTTTGAGCTGAGCACGGGTGATCGAACCCACTTTTTGAGTTTTGGGTTGACCGGAGCCTTTCTCGATACCAGCAGCCTTCTTGATCAGGACAGACGCAGGTGGTGTCTTGAGGATGAAGGTGAAACTACGATCTTCAAAGACCGAAATTTCAACTGGAATGATAAAACCTGCCTTGTCGGAGGTCTTGGCGTTGTATTCCTTACAGAACGCCATGATGTTCACACCATGCTGACCCAGAGCGGGACCAACGGGTGGAGCTGGGTTTGCCTTCCCGGCGGGAAGAGCCAGCTTGATCAGTGCTACTACCTTTTTTGCCATTTAATTAACGCTGTACGTAACAACTGCTGTACGGCTCGCACTGGGAATGACTTCCCACCACGAGAGTTTGCGTAGATGAACTGCTCTTGCGAT
>CALLPZ010000226.1 GCA_938015405.1 uncultured Pseudanabaenaceae cyanobacterium | reverse complement strand
GCCAGGTGAACTTGCTCAATGGCAGCCATCTTCGTAACGAGGCGACTGGCGCGGCGCAAAGCGGCGACTTGTTGGTGAATGCTTCCCAGTCGGTCTCCCTCCAGGGGGGTAGTGGAGCAGGAAATGTCTCGCTGCTGGGTGTGAGTACAACTACAAATACGCCAACGGATGGTGGTCGTCTCGTCGTCAATGCTCCGGCGATTACCCTGACTGATGGGGCTCGCATTGAGGGGACTAGCCAAGCCGTCGCCAATGCTCAGGGCAGTGGCAGTCGCGTTGAACTGAACGGTAGTGCAGTGGAGGTTCGAGGTGAGAACCCAGGCAATGCATCGGAGGTCAGCCGCGTTGTATTGGAGAATGGCGGAATTCTCACGATCAATAGCGACACAACCAGGCTATTGGACGGCGGTGCCATTGACACCCGAACGCAGAATGCCGTGAACGGTGGTGCTTTAAATCTCACCGCCACCAATCAAGTGGAAATTCGCGACAGTAATAGTGATGGCAGCCAGGTGAGCCGCATTGATGCCTACGGTACTGCCAATAGCAGCGGTGCGGGAAGTAATGTTGCTATAGCAACCAGTCAGCTCTCGATCCTTGATGGCGGCAGCCTTGACCTCAGGCCCCAGGGCTCTGGGGCTGGGGGCAATCTGACGATCACAGCCCAAGATATTCTGCTCCAGGGGACAGGCCCGACGGCGGGGAGTGGCATTGCCGCTGAGGTGTCCAATGGCCAAGGGGGAGCGGGGGGAAATATTGCCATCACCACCAATCGTCTGCGCCTAATCAATGGGGGGCTGATTAGCACCGGTACGGCTCAGGCTGCAAATGGAGGGACGCTTTCCATTCAGGCGGCAACTGCCCAATTGGCGGGGATGGGGCTGACCGGCAATGGCCAGACCGTTGAGAGTCGCATTACCAATCAGGCGGCCCAGGGCAATAGCGGAGCCGTGAATCTCAATGTGACGGACCTAAGCTTAAATGCGGGAGCTAATATCACCAGCTTCTTGTTGGGGAATGGCGTGGCAGGACCGCTGACCGTTACAGGCGATCGCATCACCCTTGCCGGAGACACCCAGGGCTTTAGCCGTATTGCCATTTTCGATGCCGTGGGCTCAGGAGGCACCAACAGTAACCTTGCGATTACTGCCCGGGAGCGCTTGAGCTTGACCAATGGCGGCAGGATTCTCACCCAAGTGAGTGGCTCAACCACAGCGGGGTCTGTGGCACTCTCGGCGCCCGAGCTACAGATCCAAGGGCAGGGCCAAGTGAATAGCCAAATCACGTCCCTGGCGGCTGGGGGAGCTCGGGGGAGTTCGCTGAATGTCAGTGCGCCGAGTTTAACCCTGAGCAATGGGGGACGGATTTTCTCCCAGGGGACCAACGGCGGCCAGGGAGGCGATGTTGTGGTGAACAGCGATCGCCTCAGTCTGCTCAATAGCACGGGCGATCCGAGTCGCTTTAGCGAAATCATTGTTCAGGGGACGAGCGGCGGCAATGCTGGCAATGTCAGCATCACGAACAGCGGAGCCCTGTCGGTCAGCAATGGCAGCCGTATTAGACTCTTGGGGGATAACGGTTCTGCGGGCAGTAACTTGAATATTACTGCTGACACCTTGGCCTTAGACGGCGGTGTGATTCAGGCTCAGTTAGATGCTTCGACGGGGGGCAATGTTGAGCTGGCGATCGCCAATGGCGTTACCCTGGCCAATCGCGCTGAAATCAAGACCCAGCTTATCAATGGGGCGACTGGCGGCAATATTACCGTTGCCACTGGGGGAGACATTGCGGCGGCAGGCGACAGCGATATTTTCACCACAGCGACGGCTTCGACGGGAGGCAACATTAATCTGACGGCCAATGCCTTGGCAGGGCTAGAAACGGCAACGGCCTTGACGACTGCCAATGACCTGTTGGCTGCGGGGGAATTGTCGGTTGTGCTGACGGCTCCGCCCCCAGTGGAGCCGCCCGTGACGCCCCCAGTGACGCCCCCTGTCAGCCCTCCGGTGGAGCCGCCCGTTATAACGCCTGTTACACCCCCTGTGGGCCCACCCATTCCTCCAGTTCCTCCGGTTTTACCCCCCATAGAACTGCCCACCTCTGAGCAGCCCGATGTGACTGTGACGGCTTCTGTTCTCGCGGGGTTGCAACCCGAGCCGGATGTTCGCGATCGTCGTGAAACAGAGCTAGGGAGCAATGCAGCAGTGGCGGAGCTTCGTTCCAGCTGTGCGCCTGTGAGTGCGGTGGAGCCCGAACATTCCCAAGCGGAGTGGTCCGGCTCTAGTGCAGCGCTCTCCGAAGCTAAGGGGTGGCGCGTTAACAGCAAGGGTGAAGTTCAGCTATGGGGAGAAATGCCCGTACCGGCTGCCGCTGGCTGCGAGGCTTCGTAATCGCTTGACTGGAGCTGTTTCACAGGATTGATGGAGGCTGCTCATCCCGGTGCTTTCGATTGAAGCAGGGTGTATTGGGATAAATGTCGCGGTATAAGCAGTGACATCACCCAATACGCCTTAGTATTCTCAGTAGAGATATTTGCTTTGCTTGGGACCGCCGCCGCCGCTTCATGACTAGAACCATTACCCACGTCATTTTTGACCTCGATGGACTGCTACTGAATACGGAATCGATCCATGAAGCGGTGAACCAGATTGTCGCCCAGCGCTATGGCAAGGTTTACAGCCCGGAGGTCAAGGCCCAGGTGGTGGGTAAGCGAGCACTGGAATCGTCCCAGGCTTTTGTGGATGCTGCAGGGCTACCGTTGACGGCGGAGGCTTGTTTGGCGGCAAGGTATGAGCTGCTCTGGGATCGCTACAGCGATGCACAATTGATGCCGGGGGCTGAGCGGCTGACGGCCCATTTGCAGCATCAGGGCGTCCCCATGGCGATCGCGACCAGTTCCCACCAGCGGAACTTTGACCTGAAGACGCTGCACCATCAGGATTGGCTCAAGCTGTTTCGTCTGATTGTTCGAGGGGATGATCCCGAACTCAAGGCTGGTAAGCCCGCACCGGATATCTTTTTATTGGCGGCTCAGCGTTTGAATGCCGATCCGGCAACCTGTTTGGTGTTTGAAGATTCCCCGGCAGGGTTGGAAGCGGCTCAGCGGGCTGGGATGGCAGTGGTGATGGTGCCGGATCCAGATTTGGACCGGGGGCTGTTTAGCCGGGCTGATGCAATTTTGGATAGTTTGAGTTTGTTTGAGCCTGGGGCTTGGAATTTACCTGCCTATGAAGCCTAGGTAATGTCTGTAGAGGAGTGGCGCAGGTGTGTGTGGTTCGCCCATAATTGAGGCAGCGTAAGCCCGAGATCCATCATGTTTAAGCATGGTAGAGAGCTGTGGAGCTCGTTGGTCTACACCTGGGAGACCCATCCTCATCTATTTGTAGAGCTGCTGTTGTTGATGGCAGGCTCTCTGTCTGCTGTGCTAGCGCTGGTCTTGGGAGATATTTGGCCGTTTGGCTTTTTGGCGCTGCTATTTTTGATGGGCTGTTCGCTCTGTGTTTTGGTGCGGGAGACGATGGCCCCGAGTTTTCGGGAGCGGGAGCATCGTCTGGGAGCGGTGGCTTGTTTCGGCCTTTGCTTGTTGTTGCTTTTTTTCTTTATTCGACGGTATCTAGCCCTCTACGGTTAGGGCTGGTTGATGAGTTGTTTGTAGTGGCCTTGGAGGGTTTGGGCGATCGCGTCCCAGCCGTAGCGATCGGCGGCGCAGTGGATGGCATTTTGGCCGCGAATTTCTCGCTCGGCTGGGGTCTTGATGGCGTTGCGGAGTTGCTCAGTGAGGCTTTCGAGGTTGCAGTCGTGGACCCAGCCGGACTCGGTTGCGGTTACATCTTTGTGGATGTCGACGCCGTTGGAGAGGACGGGGGGAACGCCTGCGGCGAGGGCTTCGGCGGCGGCGATGCCGAAGTTTTCGTAGTAGGAGGGAAGGACGAAGAGGTCGCTGAGGGCTAGGAGGGCACGTTTGCGATCGCCTCTAACAAAGCCGGTTTTTGTAACGTGGGTTTTGAGGCTGGAGTTGTCGATTTGGTCGTAGATGCTCTGTTCGTAGGCGGGGTCTTGGGGGTTGCCGCCTGCGAGGATGAGGTGGAAGTCGAGACCTTCGTTGATGAGTTGTTGGAGGGCGGGGAGGAGGAGGTCGAAGCCTTTCTTGGGGGCGATGCGGGAGAGGAAGAGGAGGAGGGGGCGATCGGTGGGGAGGTTGTATTCCGCTATCAGTTGCTCAGGCAAGTCTTGATCTTGCAGGTCGGGGAGGCTGACGCCGATGGGGAGGATGAAGTCTTTGGGGTTGTGGCCAAAGCGTTCGGAGGTTTGTTGCTCTTTGAGGCTGGTGAAGTGGAGGGCTGCGCAGCCGCTGATGTTGGGGGCTTCGAGGAGGGTGGCGTAGAGTTTTTTGGCGAGGGCTTTTTTCTTTAGGTCTGTTGGGTCGAGGGTGCCGAGGGGGCGGAGGATGTAGGGGAGGCCTGCTTTGCGGCAGGTGCGGGCTGCAATGCTGCTGAGGGGGGAGAAGAGGGCGTGGATGTGGGCGATGTCGTAGTTATGGGCGTTGGCTTTGAGCCATTGGATGAGGGGGGCGGAGTATTTGTAGCGTTTGAAGGGGGCGCAGGGGTAGTAGCGGATGTTGTAGCCGTCTTGCTCGATTGGTGTATCTAGGGGGACGTCGAGGGGAGGTTGGCCGTTGTCGCCGTTGCT
>CALLPZ010000225.1 GCA_938015405.1 uncultured Pseudanabaenaceae cyanobacterium | reverse complement strand
TGGCGTAGCGTTACCGATCCCAGGCAGTCCTCCATGCAAGAAATCGTCCAGGAATTTGCAGCTCAAGAACAATTTGGCAAACTCTTCAGCCAATCCTCAGTCCTAGGCGACAGCAAACCCAGCAAATACAAATCCTTTGAGCTCCCTGGCGCTCGCCCCCACTACAACCCCGATCGCCCCGGCCAAGTCCAACACATCGCCCTCGATCTCCAGCTCGACATCTCCAACAAAATCTGCCAAGGCACCTGCACCATCCGGCTCAAGCCCGTCCGTGATGGTATCGAAAGCCTCGCCCTCGACGCCGTAGACATGGAGATTTCCGGCGTCACCATCGCTAGCGGTAAAGGCAAAGCCATCGAGCAACAATTTGACTACGACGGCAACGTCCTCAGCATCAGCCTGGCCAAGCCCACCGTCACCGGCAAAGTGCTAGAGATCGCCATCACTTACAAGCTCGACCATCCCCAGCGCGGCATCTACTTCGTCGGCCCCACCGAGCACTACCCCGACAAACCCACCCAAATCTGGACCCAGGGCGAAGACGAGGACTCCCGCTACTGGTTCCCCTGCTTCGACTATCCTGGCCAGCTCGCCACCTCGGAAATTCGCATCCAAGTCCCCAAGCCTCTCACCGTAGTATCCAATGGCGAGCTAATCGAGAAGGTTGAGGCGAAAAAGACCACCACCTTCCATTGGAAGCAGGCGGAAATTCATCCGAGTTATTTGATGACCTTGGCGATCGGTGACTTCGCTGAGATTGCGGATACGGCTGACAACGGCGCAGGCAAAACCATCCCCTGCCCTTACTACGTGCAAAAAGGCTTCGAAGCCGATGCCAAGCGCAGCCTCGACAAAACCCCCCGCATGATCGAATTCCTGGCGGAAAAGTTCGGCCATGCCTACCCCTTCCCAAAATACGCCCAGGTCTTCGTCCAAGACTTCATCTTCGGCGGCATGGAAAACACCTCCGCCACCCTGCTCACAGATCGCACCATGCTCGATGAGCGTGCCGCCCTAGACGACCCCCGCACCGAAACCCTGGTCGAACATGAGTTGTGCCACCAGTGGTTCGGCGATCTGTTGGTGATCAAACATTGGTCCCACGCCTGGCTCAAAGAAGGCATGGCTACCTACAGCGAAGCCTTCTGGTTTGGCCATGAATACGGCCCCGAAGAGGAAGCCTATGCTCGGTTGGCTGCACAACGGGAATATCTATTTGAAGATGGCAGCCGCTACCGCCGTCCCATCGTCACCCATGTCTATCGAGAAGCGATCGAACTCTACGATCGCCACCTCTACGACAAAGCCAGTTGCGTCTACCACATGCTCCGCGCCGAGCTAGGCGATGAGCTGTTCTGGAAAGCCATCCAGCAATTCGTCAACGACAACGCCCACTCCACCGTCGAAACCATTGACCTGCTGCGGGCGATCGAAACCGCCACAGGCCGCAACCTCGCCTTCCTCTTCGACCAATACGTCTTCCGAGGCGGCCACCCCGACTACAAAATTGCCTATAGCTGGGATGGCGACAGCAACCTCGCCAAAATCACCGTCACCCAGACTCAATCCGAAGCTGATGGCGATGGCAAAGACCTGTTCAACCTGAAGCTGCCCATTGCCTTTGGTTATGTCGAGGATGAAACCAAAGGTGACGACAAAAAGAAAGGCAAGAAAAAAGCTAGCGCCACTGCTGAACTCAAATCCTTCACCGTCCGCATCCACGAGCGTGAGCAAAGCTTCTACTTCCCCCTCGAAGCCAAGCCCGACTTTATCAGCTTTGACCATGGCAACGACTACCTCAAAACCGTTGAACTGGCCTATCCCCTGGCCGAGTTGAAGGCACAACTCAGCCATGACCCCGACCCCCTCTCTCGTACGTTTGCTGCCCATGCGATCGCCAAGAAAGGCGGCCTCGAAGCGGTCAAAGCCCTGGGCCAAGCCCTCACCGACGAAGCCTTCTGGGGCGTCCGCTTCGAAGTAGCCCAAGCCCTAGGCAGCATCCAGTTAGATCAGTCGTTTGAAGCCCTACTACCTGGCCTAAAGGATAAAAATCCCAAGGTCCGCCGCGCTGTCGTTACGGCTCTTGGCAAGTTCAAAACGCTCAAGAGCTATAAGGCGGTTAAAGCGATCGCTGAAAAAGGCGACCCCACCTACCGCGTCGAAGCCGCTGCCATCCGCGTCCTGGGCACCATGGCCCTCGCTGATCTCGACGATGGCACCAAAGAAAAGCCCGTCCTTAAGTTGATGAAGTCCATCCTCAAGGAGCGCCAGAGCCGAAATGAAATGGTGCGGGGGGGGGCGATCGCAGCCCTAGCCCAAATGAAAACCTCCGAACCCGCCCTCGACCTGATCCTCGACTACACTGCCCCCGGCACCGCCGCCCCCCTGCGCATGGCAGCAGTCCGAGGCCTAGGAGCTATTTCTAGCGGCCAGTCTCCTGCAAACTTGGAACGCATTATCAATCGTCTCAGCGACGTTGCCCGTGAAACGGACTTTATGACCCAAGTTTCGCTGATTGGGGCATTGGGAGCCATGGAAACGCCAAAGGCGATCGGCCTCCTGCAAACCCTCGCCCAGCAATCCCCCGATGGCCGCATCAAACAGCGAGCGGAAGAGACTATCCCCAAAGTTCAAAAGCGCATTGGCCCCGACAAAGCCATCCAACAACTCCGTCAAGAGCTAGATCAGGTTAAACAATCTAACCAAGACTTAAAAAGTCGTCTCGAAAGCCTCGAAGCCAAGTAATTAGAAATGGCCCGCAGTAGATGCAATGGGTCTCCATTGCGGGCCATTTCAGTCTGTCAACAATTTTCTGAGAAATGAAAACTCCCGCGTCAGAAATGGCAGGTTAGGATATTAAACTGTGCCAAGGTTGCTGCGAGAAAATGCTGGAAACCCACTGTTCGAAGTAGGTTTTGTAGGATTTGTCTAGGCTATTGCGTAGCATCACTGCAGGCTAGAAGGAATTGTTAGGAGTAAGTGGAATGACAGAGTATCCGGCTATCACAAGACGCAAGGTGATTGGGCTCATGGGCGGCCTGGCCGGTGGATTAGCACTCCATGGCTGCACATCCCCTTCTCCAAACTCCACCACCGGGCAAGCCTCTGATTCTGGCAGTGGTTTAGAGTCGGTCACGGTGGGTGTGGTGCCTTGGATCGGCTACTCTCCGCTTTATGTGGCAGAGGCCAAGGGTTTTTTTGACGGCATGCTCGTCGAATCCAAAACATTCAATGCCAACGGTGACAACCTAGCTAGCTTTGCTGCGGGCAACTTAACCGGCCAAGCCGCAACCAATCCAGAAGTGGTGGCCCAGGCTGCGCGTGGCGTCGATTACCGCATCATCATGATGGCCGACTCATCCTTGGGGGGGGACGGCATTTTGGCTCGCAACAGCGTCCAAGATATCGCTGATTTCAAAGGCCGCAAGGTGGGTGTGGATATTGGAGGGACCAGCTACTACTTGCTGCTCCAGGTACTCAAAGAGAAGGCTGGCCTGAGCGTTGATGACATCGAAGTCGTCAACATGGCAGCCGATGCCGCTGCCGCTGCCTATCAGGCTGGCACCATCGATATTGCTGTGACCTATGAGCCTTTCCTTTCCACCGTGGGTGAAGAGCAAGCGGATGGACGCGTCATCATAGATACCTCCGATATGCCCACTGCAATTCTGGATATCTACCTGTTCCAGGCGGATTTTGTGGAAGAAAATCCCGACAAAGTTCAATCCTTTGTCAACGGAATTCTGAAGGGCAAAGCCTTTATCGAAAGTGATAGCGAAGAGGCTTATAAGATCATTGGTGACAAGCTAGAGATTTCTCCCGAGGAAGTCGAAGAGCAGCTAGGCGGTGTGGATTTAACCTCCCTCGAAGATAACCAGAAGGTTTTGACAGGTGAAGGTGCAAGCCAGTCATTGTCGGAGAATCTCATGATACTTAGCGAATTCCTGGTGGAGCAGGATGAGATTGAAGCTCCTCTCACGGCTGAGCAAGTTTCAGGCCTAATTGACAGCAGTTTTATTACCGCTGCGACAGAGGCAGCTTCAGATGCAGATGCAACAGAAGTGCCCCCCACTGAGTAGAGAATAGACTCTCCAAACAAGCCAAGTTTGAGCCTCTGCACGAACGGTATTGCAGGCGCTTCAAATGGTTTCAAGGTTTGAAGCGCTGGCGTTCACCCAAAACGCCAGCGATTTTTTATGGCTAATTTCTCAAACTCCTTGCTCTGTTCGTCCAGACCAAGCAAGGTAGGAAACCCCTACCCCCATGGGGTCTTTCCCGGATTGAGAGAGCAAGGGCGATCGCGGTACTTTCACTACAACGACTCAGGCAAGCCGCCGAGCCAAAGCATTGATAATCCCAGCCTGAAGCATCCAGTGAGGCCTACCCACGATGAAACGCTCTTTTGAACTCAAATCAAAACCCCAATTGCCTAAGGTTCGCTGGGGACGACTATTTACCAAGACGGCCATGTGGGTTTCCGCCGAACTCGTACTGGGTGTTGTAGGCGCAGATACTCTGGCTGATTACACAGAGTTTCTGAGTCAGCATCAAACGGTGACTCAGGTGGCTGAAGCTTTTTCTAACTTGATTACTACCGTGTAGTGGCACAGTGCATTAATCTCCCAAATGCGTCAGCAAGGTAGGGGGAGTGATGTCTTAGGAACTTAGCCGATGTCTTCCTTTGTGGGTCATGGCCTCGCTGCAATAACCATTTATGCTGCGCTGCATCCATTGCGCTCCCAAGGCAGCGATCGCGTATCCCCCAAGAACGTCCAACGCTTTCATAAACTTCGCTATGTAGCCTGGCTCATCTGGCTGATCGCCATTGCCTGGGCTCCAGATCTAGATCATTGGATTCCCTGGCTGAACCAATCAGCCCACAATGGCATTCGCATCACCCACTCCATCGGGGGTAGCCAGCTCTTACCCCTGCTCACGATCTCCGC
>CALLPZ010000224.1 GCA_938015405.1 uncultured Pseudanabaenaceae cyanobacterium | reverse complement strand
AAAGGGTTAGATGCTAATGGGCGATACTGGATTTGAACCAGTGACCCCTTCCGTGTGAAGGAAGTGCGCTACCACTGTGCTAATCGCCCCGAAGGCTTTCATACTAGCAAGATCACTGAGGCAACGGCAACCCCTATTCCGCAAATCCACAGCCTTACTCTCGCCTAAGCCCAATTTTCCGCGAGAGACATTCCCACCTGCAAAATATAGGGCTCTTCCAAGGTCTGGTGACTATGGACCATCACCTGCTCCCAATATTTCCAGAAGCGTTGACGCTGAGCCGGGTCAACTTGGTAGGCGCCCTCAGCAATCAACTTAAACAACGGTGCTTCCAATGCCTGGTAATCCGGATTCTGCTGTGACTCTAAAATCCACACATCGTCGCTGGCTTGGGGCAAGAGTCCCGCAGGCAACTTCCCGGCCAAAATCGACTCCACCGACTGCCAACAGGACTGGGTATTAATCCCCCGCCCCTCCAGGTGATTCAAAATCTCTTCCAAGGTCAAGGCCTCATCGGGCAGACCACGTAGCAGTTCCACCAGCAAAAAATAGTCGCTGTATTGTTGAACATTGCGGTCCAAAAGTTGTGGGTACAGCGGCAGCGTCGCCAAACCATAGGCAATGCGCTGACTGGCAAAATCTGGACGGGAAGTCTCGGCCAAAGCCACACGGCTCTCCTCACTCCCATCCAGCATCACCTGGGCCTGGGGCAACTTCTCCCCCAGCCACTGCTGAATCGCCCCGAAGGTATCCCCACTGCCCGTACAAAGCACCTGAGCAATGCTATCCAGCTCTAGCTCCGCCTCACTAAGCAAATGATTCACCTCCCGATTAAGTCGCAACAGAAATGGCTGAGTCACCTTGGTATCCAGGGTCGTCTGGGAGAAGCTGCTGCGATGGGGGCCTAGCTCAAATACCATGCGCTCTTGCTTTTGGAGCGCCCGGTTGAGATGACCCGCAGCTTCTAGGAGCATCGTGCCTGTGGGGGATTGATAGAGCTGGCGCTGGAGTTGCGATCGCACAGCCAGATCCGCCTCCCCAGGCAAGGGCAAAATCGCCAGGTCTAAATCAATCTGGTCTTCCGGGATGAAGGGATAGAGCAACTGACAGGCAATATCTTGCAAGTAGGCCTGGTTGCCGTAGGACAGGCTGCGCAGATGCAGATCGTCGCGGCTCAGATTGTGCAGCCCCTGGGGCAGGCAGGCCAGGGCCAGCTCCGTAGAAGAGGCGCTCGTATGAATCACCAGGGTTGCGCCCTGCCAGTTCTTGGGCGACTGTTTCGCCACAGGCTGTCTCGCAGTTTTTTGTGCAAAAGCCTGTTGTGCAACAGCCTTTTGGACCGCAGCAGGGTTGAGGACGCGGTGGCTGTGGAATTCTGCCAAGAGAGCCGCAATGGGTTCTTCCAGGAAAGCCACCTGTTCGGGCCGTTCCACCAGCTTGGCCCCCAGAATCACCTCCCGTAGGTTAAAGCGATAGGCCTCACTACAGCGGGTGGGGCTATTGACCACCACTCCTTCCAATCCCTTAAAAATTCGCTCCAGTTGCGCTGGGGCAAGGCCTGGGGCCGTGGAATGCCAAGACCGATCATCCGCTAGGGGCGCAGAGGCAGGCTGGATCGCCATCAGAAGCTGTTGTAGCGATCGCAAAATCACCCGCAGGGGCACCGTCGGGGTTTGGCTCAGCTTGCGATGGCCCTGGGGCGAGCGGAAAAACCAGTTTAGGCGCGGCTCCGGAGAATCATTCGCTTCGGAATAGTACGGCAAGCCAATGTCTAGCCCCGCCTTGGGGTCACAGAGCAAGAGCCCTTCGGCCTGGGGCTGACCGGGCAGGGGCAAACGAATCTCGACGTCATCGGACAGCGTGGGGGCCAGGGGAGCCGCTTCAGTGGGTTCCGTTTCGGACAGAGCATCAGCAGTGAGGACCTGGGCGATCGCCGGTAAGCGCCAATGGACTGTTTCAGCATCACTTCCACCAGTCGCACGCCATTGGATGGGAAAGGATTGGCCTGTGAGCTGGTTAAACAAAACCGCTCCCAATCCCTTCGTCCCCAAATCCAAGGCCAAATGCCACCCTGCTGTCTCATCTCCAATCTGGGCAAGTCCCGGAGCCGAACCTTGCCCCTCGGAGGGAGGTAAATTCTCGCCTAGCCCAGTCTGTTCAAGGGTTTGAGCAGCAGATTGCCGGGAGTTTAGGCCGACTTGGGCGGATGTCGGAAATTCAAAAATGGCTTTTTTTTTACCGCCGCCTTCCCCTGACGGGGGGCAGCTGTGCGATCGCCGTAGAAGGCTGCAAAGGCCTCCGGCAATGCTTGGGAGCCATCTCCCGGAGCAGAGAAATCATCAAATCGGCGATCTACCAAATCCGTTAAAGCCTGAATGCGATGGCTCTGGGGCGGATAGTCATCAGCCCTAGAAGCTGCATTCGGAACTGCTCGTAACTGTCGCGGGGACGGGGGCTGCTCTTGAGCCTTAGAACGAGACCAAGGGTTATCCCCCTCAGGAATGCCATCGAACAGCGCATCTTCCAAATTTCGATAATGCCCCTTGGCAGCCCCTGGGCGAGACAGATTCCCACGATTCTGAACCGCCATGGCTTGCTGCTGAGCCACCCGTTGCTGAGCTTGCTGCTGCTGGACCATACGCTTCTGAGCTGCCTCCGGGGCACCCACACTGGCATAAAAATCTTCCAGACTGTTTTCACCCCGCACAGCCTTGCGGCGGGAATCTAGCTCCAGGGACTGCTGGGCCCGCTGCTCAGAGTCTTGGGCAGCCAGGATGCGGCGACGAGCAATGCCCGCACTGGACGTGGACTCACCCGACTCAATGACCACCTCTTCCGTATCTACACTATCCAAGGTCAGCTCGGGGCCATCTAGGGCGATGGGGTTGCGAGCAAAGCGACCACTCGATAACTGACGAACCTGTCCCACCTGGCCCGTCTGCCCCTGCATTGGCGAGTCTCCGCCAATGGACAGCCTAGGTGCTGCAGGCGTCAGTTCATCCCACTGGATAGAGCCTTGGGCTTCCATCTGGTCTGCCAAACGATTAACCAAGTCAACCATCAGCACTTCACCCTGGTTGCCCATGTGCTGCATACGCTCCAACCCTTGGGCCAAAGAATGCTGATAATCCTGAATATTTTGCTCCAGGGTTGTTGAGAACACCTTCAAAGTACTGTCCAGATTGCTCAGCATCGCCTCGGCTCGAACTTGGAGCTGGTCTGACTGGGCTGCATGGGCAGGAAGTCCTTCACCGGGCAAGGCTGCCACCGTGTTACCGCTAATCTGGGGCATTCCCTGGAGGGCCTGGGCCACCTGGGCCGTCACTTGAGCCACCAAACGTTCCTGGAGGCGAGTCATCAGCGTTTGCAAAAACTCCTGCAACAGCTGCTCTGACTGGGCACCACTCCGCTGCTGCTGAAGCTGTTGTACCTCCTGGGCCAGCATCTGACGCTGGTGCTGTAGCTGATTCACCTCCGCTTGGAGGGGGGCCATCAGCCCGGCGCGGAGCTGCTCCAAATCATTGCCCAGCTGCTGAATCAACGCAGCGGATTCAGCGTAGGTCAATCCACCATTGCCGACCCCGCTCCCATCTCCAGCAATGGCACTCCCCATCTCCATGGGGAACTCCTCATGAACTGCCTCGCCATCAATCACATGGTCGTCAACGTAGTCCTCTGAGGGGTAATACTGCCCATCTTGGGACTCAGCCCCATAGGATCCTCCCATTGCGCTATCCCCAATCGAGCTATCCAACGTCGCTTCCCCCAACAGAGATGCGAGGTCACCTGCCATGGCAGGATTGCGAATGCGCGCCTTGCGCATGCTGCTCTGCAAATTCAATAGATAGTCACGCAGATGCTCCAAGGTGTCGCGATTCTTGGCACCTTCACCCGACAACCGCCCCAGAAAGCCCGATGGCTTCTCAAGCGTTGCATCAATTTCTGCAATGAGTGCTCTGATTTGGTCGTTGGGGGAGGTCACGCCAGCACCTGATTTGATGATCTACGGGATCGACTGAATGGAGTTTCTAATAAAACCCTAAACAGGCTGATAAAGAAATGGCGATAAGCGGGGAAAATCCCACTCCATCAACTCAACCACAATGACAAAAGTATGGTGGGAGTCACCTGACTCGTCTAACGCAATCATCCAGACCATTGAAATTGGCTAGTTGATTGAATTAGTCCCGAGCATCCATTTACTTTCGAGCCCAGCTTAGCCTGCATGTTTCAAATGTTGCATGCCTTTTTGCGTATGCCCTAAACCCCAGCAGTGGTGCTGTGGCAGACCCAAGATGGGCCTCCTCCCCTAGAGTTTTGGGGGGTGTGAATCATCGCAAGTCTAAATTGCTTGCATCATAGTCATGGGTCATCAATGCTCGCAAGCATTTGGGCTGTAAGTTTGCCATAATTTAGCGTTATGATTGCTGGGCTTATAGTCGTCTTAATGTCGGCTTCAATGCATCTGAGCCAATGACCTATCGCAACGGCGTGAGTAGTACAGATTGGCAGCGTTTGCTCCTAGAGCATTGCCCACTCTTCGCAGACCTCCCCAAAGAAGCTATCGAACGGGTCATCGCCCACCCGGTTTTACGCAGCTTCCCAGCTAACCACGTCATCGTTCTTGAGAATGACGGTGGCGGTTCCATCCACTTCATTTTGGAAGGTTGGGTTAAGGTTCGCACCCACAATTTAGATGGAAAGGAAATCACCCTAAACATCCTGGCCCAGGGGGATTTGTTCGGTGAGATGGCCGCCCTGGACCACATTCCTCGCTCCACAGATGTCATCACCTTGGTTGAGACCCACATCTGCAGCATCCCTGCGGATGACTTCGTGCATCTGATTCAAACAGAACCCATGGCTGGGGTGCATTTGGCGCAGCTGCTAGCCCTGCGCCTGCGCCAAGTCAATCGCCGCCTGCGCCTCCGGGAAGCAGACAGCACCGCCCGCTTGGCGGATGTGCTGCTATTCCTCGCGGATGGCCAGGGCAAGCTTGAGGGCAAGGGCTGCACCATTCCCTCTTTCCCTCACCGAGAATTGAGCAGTCTGAGTGGCTTAGCTCGGGAAACGGTGACCAGGGTACTGAGCAAGCTAGAGAAGCGAGGGTTGATTGAACGCGATCGCAACAGCATGCGCATCCCTGACCTGGAGGTCCTGGAAGAGATTGTGGGCTAGGGGAATCAGGCCGGACAGCGATCGCCGGTCCTTCAGTATTTCCACATTAATATTGAAACGAATATGACTTTGCTCTCCAAACATACTGAAGAGCAAGCTAGTATTCTCTGGGTACGTCAAAACACCACCCTGCCCTCAGAACAGTCCCGTTTCAAAGCAACCCATAGGCGCATTCCGGACTCAACGCGGGGCGAAATCATGGGTTTCCAGAGACCCAACCAAACTTTCTTTTCTCTTCTGTGCCGCTCCTATGACCTCTGTCAACGACTCCGACCATGCCGAAAGCGCTGGGGCCAATGCCGATGCCACAGACGACTGGCAGGAATGGGTCGATGGCAATGGCTCAAATACGCCTCAGCCAGTGGTCACCCCGGCTGTTTCGCCCAGCAGTTCAGCGGGAGCCATGGCCAATGCCGCAATTAAGCCGAGCCCAGGCTCCTCCCTCAATGATCCGCCCCTGGCCCTAGTCGAGACAGCCTTCCTGGCCAGCACCACCAGTCTCCTCTGGCTGATTAACGCCTACTTCCCCATCGGGCCGATTTGGCGCATTTGCATGCCCATTCCCATCGCGCTGATTTATCTGCGCTGGAATCGTCGCGAAGCCTGGATGACCGCCTCCGTAGCTGGGCTGCTACTGATGGTATTTATGGGTCCCGTGCGCAGCCTCTTCTTCCTGATGCCCTACGGCTTCTTAGGCGTTTTACTAGGCTATTGCTGGCGGCGCCGGGCTAGCTGGGCTGTTTCCATCGGACTGGGAACGCTACTCAACTCCCTAGGCTTTTTCTTCAAAGTCGCCCTCACCTCAGTCCTCCTGGGAGAAGACCTCTGGATCTATGTCACCACCCAGGTCACCAAAATCCTCAACTGGATTTCGATCAATCTAGGCCTCCTAATCCAAGCCGACCTCACCATGGTGCAGCTCTTGGCCACCCTACTGGTCTTGATCAACAGCGTCATTTATCTATTCATCGTGCATTTGGTGGCTTGGTATCTATTGGACCGCCTAGGAGCCAAGGTTCCGCCCCCACCCAAGTGGGTTCAGATCATGTTGGAGCTAGAGGTTGACTAGAACCAACCCAACAACATTCCAGGCTTTTGCAACCCAGGCCAGTCTTCAAGATGCAACTCCACGCGGTATTTCGATTTACCACGGAGGTGCTCAGGCAGCGGCTTGGCTCAAACGCTTTCAGGGTCAGCCCTGGCAGCTAGAAATCGCCCTAGCCTTCACCGAAACCGCCCTCATCCCCGGCATCTCCGCAGCGGGAAAAACAGCAGGCGATCGCCAATTCACCGCCCACGCCGACGCAGAATTCCTCCACAGCGGCCTAGCTCCCTCAACTCATCCCCCAAGCTACCCGCTCCCCCCACTCACCACCGGCCTATCCCCCGTCCTCATTAGTCGGGCCATGCTCGAAGCCAGCCATAGCAAGGCATTGCTAATCAACACAGGCCTCGCCCATCCCCTAAACCTTCCTAGTCTCGATCTAGCGCAACCTGCTGCTCACTGCCTCTCCACCGGTGCAGCCATGAGCTATAACCAAGCCCAACAGAGCTTCCAAAAAGGACTGAGCCTCGGCCAAATCTGGCCCAACCCAACCACCAAGACCTTCACAGCAACTCAACCCAGCGCCCCAACCCCAACGACATCAGCCCCCAGCTACGCCGTCCTAGGCGAATGCGTCGTCGGCGGCACCACCACCGCCCTAGGCCTATTGATGGGCCTTGGCGTCGACGCCCTAGGCCGCGTCAACAGCAGCCACGGGCAATGCAACCACCAGCAAAAAGCCCAACTCGTCACCCAAGGATTAGCCCAAGCAGGCTTAGGAGACTTAGAAGACAGCCCCCCCCAGAAACAGCAAGACCCCTTAAAAATCGTCGCCGCCCTCGGCGACCCCATGCAGCCCTTCCTAGCAGGCTACGCCATCGCCCTCAGCCGCCACCAAGGCGTCCTCCTCGCAGGCGGCACCCAAATGCTCGCCGTCTACGCCCTAGCCACCGCCATCACCCAACACCAGCAACTGCCTTGGCAACCTAAAAACATCGCAATCGGCACCACCCGCTGGGTCGCTACCGACCTCACAGGAGATACCCCTGGACTCGCCAAAGCGATCGAACAACGCTTTGGACTAGCCCCGCTCCTTCTCGCCACAGACCTAAGCTTCGCAGCATCCCAACATTCAGGATTAAGAGCCTACGAAGAAGGCTTTGTAAAAGAGGGTGTAGGGGCTGGAGGATGCGCGATCGCCACCACTTTAAGCCTGGGCTGGTCTGCCAAAGAGATTGCAGAATCAATCGAAACCTTCGTCACCCGCTACAGCCAATGGCGTAGTGAATCCTAAATAAGATGCAAGCTCAGAAACAAAACCGACCCACCCTGACTCCCTCCCGGGAGGGAACTCTGTGATGGCAAAAAATCGATACTGGCTATGACTTCAGTGCATTGTTAGTCATTCAACGATACAAACCAGCCCCCAACATTCAGCGCAACTCCAAACAGACAAACAAGCCACACTTCAACTGCGCAAGCAGCAACCCCACAGACCAATCCAACCCAGCCCCCCAACGCCTATCCTCCAACCCAAAGGCCGCCCCACAGACAATGCCCCACTCCGACACCACTATAGGAGGGGTGATCCATAGGGGACGCTTCGTCCCATCTGGCTGGGGTTTGGGGACTGGTCCCCATGGATTTGTGCCTTGCCCCCTTCAAGCCAAACACCCCAGCCCAACCCCATGGGACAATAAACCATCACCCCCTCCCCAAGCTACGCCCCAGCCCCAATGCGCGCGATCGCCCCACCCCCAACCAAACCCTCCCCAATCCTTGGTTGGACCCTCCTCGCCACAACCGCGATCGCCCTAGCCCTCACCCCCCTCCTCAACCAACCCGCCATCCTCAACAGCAACGGCTGGCCCCAACTCCACCGCTTCCTCACCGCCAGCCTCCACCCCGACCTCACCCCAGCCCTCCTCCAAACCACAGGCAACGCCCTCCTCACCACCCTCGCCTACGCCACCTGCGGCAGCTTCCTCAGCCTCATCATCGGCACCATCCTCGCCATCCTCACCAGCGAAATCGGCTGGAAAACCCTAACCCCCAACAACCGCACCGCCTCACAACTCGCCACCCAACTTCGCGGCCTCCTCGCCCTCCCCCGCGCCATCCACGAACTCATCTGGGGCCTCATCCTCATCAACATCTGGGGCGCCGGCTCCCTCACCGGCATCATCGCCATCGCCCTCCCCTTCGGCCTCATCACCGGCAAAGTCTTCGCCGAAATCCTCGACGACAGCCCCCGCCAAGCCTGGCAAAACCTCATCCACAGCGGAGCCCATCCCTGGTCCGCCTTCACCTACGGCCTCCTCCCCCAAGCCAGCCTCAATCTACTCTCCTACGCCTTCTACCGCTTCGAATGCTCCCTGCGCTCCGCAGCAGTCCTGGGAATGATTGGCGTCGGAGGGCTGGGAACCGAAATTCAGGTCAGCCTCCAGTCCCTGCGCTACGAACAGCTCTGGACATTTTTCTATGCCTTAGTACTGCTGAATGGCTTAGTGGACTGGTTCTCAGCTAGAGCGCGGCGACAGTTGGGCTGCGCGACGCGGCTGGATATCAATGCGCGATCGCGGGGGACTTGCGGCAATGGGCCTAGCCGGGCAGCAGGTTTTGATGGGAAGACATCGGTGGATGCGATCGCTGGGTCTAGACCTGCCCCTACGGCGGGTAATGCATCGGGATGGAATGGTTTGGCTCCCATTTCTGCTGCTTCCCCAATGTCCCAATCCAAACTAGCCCTTACCTCAGCGATGCCCTGGCTATGTCTGCTGGGCTTGGTTAGCTTTTGCTTTTGGCATCTCTCTCCCGACCTGGCACGCATCACTGCTCCGCGCAGCCTCGGCCTAGCTCAAGACTTTGTGAGCCAAGCCTTCCCCCCAGACTGGAGCCAACTCCCCCAGCTCCCCTGGCTCGGCCTCCAAACCCTAGCGATGTCCGTCGTAGCCATCGCCATTGCCACCCTCATCGGCACCCTCCTGGCCTTCCTTTCCGCCCGCACCATCGTCCTCCCCGGCGGCCTACTCAACCCACAAGCCTCAACCTCAAAACTCTCCAAGGGACTAGCCTGGACAATCCTCCTCGGCAGTCGCACCATCCTGCTCTTTGCCCGAGCCATCCCTTCCCCCGTCTGGGCTTTAGTCCTGCTTTACATTCTGTTCCCCGGAATTCTACCGGGAGCGATCGCCCTCGCCATTCACAACCTCGGCATCCTAGGCAGACTCAAAGCCGAGGTGATTGAAAACATGGAAACACCGCCTCTCGACAGCTTGGCAGCCCAGGGAACACCGACCTCTCTCATTTTTTGCTACGGAATCCTGCCCCTAACCTTGCCCCGCTTCCTGGCCTACGCCTTCTACCGTTGGGAAGTTTGCCTGCGAGAAACCGTAATTGTCGGGTTAGTGGGAGCTGGTGGCCTGGGCTACCTCGTTCGGGAGCAAGTCAGTGCCTTTGACTATGCCGGCCTGAGTGCGACGCTCCTGGGCTTCATGATCCTCACCTGGAGCGTGGACGCCGTAAGTAGCCGGGCTCGACAATCCCTCAGATAAACTTGCCGTTCGCAAGAGGTTTTGCTAGAACTGGGCCGGGACCGACATGCAAGCTTTCAGGTTCATCCCGGTCTTATAAAGACTGAGTGAAATACTACGTATTCCACGCGATCGCCCGCACGGTAGGCCAATGTATTAGAACAGCAGACGCGAGTACGTGTTTATGATTGCCACCACCGCAGCGGTTGCCCAGCGGGCACCCAAGAGCCAAACGGCCCTTCTCAACGGCGAAGTCATCACCCAAATCGATCACAATACCCCGGCGGCAGCGGCGGTAACAGCGACGATTCACATTCCTCTCACTCGGGATGAGGTGTGGCAACAACTCACAAACTACTCTCGCTGGACAGCATTCTTCCCCGACATCACCCGTAGCGATGTCACCGCGGAGCTCTCCCCTCGCAGCAAGCGAATCTCCCAAGCAGCCTGTAAAACCTTCTTAATGCTCAACATCGCCGTTGAGATTCAACTCCAAGTGGATGAGATTCCCCAAGAATCCATCCGCTTTTCTATGGTGGATAGCGGCGGCATCAGCTTCCGCGATTTTGCAGCGGTGCTAGAGCTCAAGGACCTGGGCAACAGCACAGAGCTTAGCTACACCGTTCAAGCAACGCCATCTATTCCGGTCCCTGGCATGTTCATTGAGCAGGCCATGAAGTTTGACCTCCCCTGCAATATGCGCCACCTGCGGAAGGTTCTACTACAGGGCTAAGGCAAGCGTCTTTCACGCCGCACAATCTCCCCCATCAAAAATCCCCCAATGCTTCACAACTCTGTGACAAGCATTGGGGGATTTCAAGCTTTTGGGAATCTCACGACGGAGCGGAGAGACAACTCACCGCTCTAGCCTTCATAGCAGGGCAGGTGCCAGCTACAGCAATGCAGCAGATTCGTATAGCTGGCGAACCAGCGCCAAAATGCGATCGCCATAGGTCAAGTCAGCTTCCCAGCGACCACTCAGCTGGCTCAACAACGGAGCCACCCCACGCGTGACAAAGCGGAAACGTGGATCCACAATCTCCTGCACCACCGGCTCCGTGCTGGCATAGGCCTTGAGGTGCTGCATCTGGGCTCTAACCCCAATGCGAGCGCTGGTAAAGGTTGCCCCCTCAGCCCCGGCTCCAATACCGCCTAGGCCACCAAAATTATTTTGGGTCGGCTTCAAGGTGCCGCTAAAGCGAAGGAAGTTTGTCTCCAAACACATCTGGCAGAAGGCGATGTCGTAGTTGATGCCCTCCACACTGCCCTCCTCTCGATAAAGCTGGGCAATATCGGGATAGAGGCCCATGGCTTCTTCATTCTGGGACTTGAGAAAGGCCATTAGCTGCAACTCCGAGGTGTTGCCATGGCCCATGATCCGATCAATCGTCCCCTTACAGATTTTGAGAATGGACTGGATAATCACCGTGCGGGTGGCCTTATCCCAACCCACAGAGATATCAAAGTCCCGCAGCTCCACCGCCTTGACGTAAACCACACCGCGATACTTCACCCGGCGCACTTGGGGAATTTTGGAAAGATCTGCCTTGAGGCTATCGACCAAATCCACAGGGATATAAGCATTATTGCTAATCAAAATGCCCTGCTCACCGTAGACCTGGCCATTAATCCGAATGTTAATCGTCGGATACAGGGGCACGGGATCCAAAGGCGCACCCGAATCAATAGCACGACTCCAAGCCGCCAAACCTTCCGCCAAACCAATGGCAAAGTCGCGACGCTTACTTTGCAGCAGCTGACGATCATTGGGATTGGTCAGATAGGCCACCTCCATGAACAGGGAGGCTGGAATAATATCCCGACAAAATGACAGTCGCCCCAGCCCCGTCGCCGTATCCGGTTGGGCTCCTCGGCTAGGAAGCTGAGGCACACGGCGCAGCATCGACAGCAACAAAAACTCAGCCTGCTTTTCTCGCTGGTCATTGTTGGCAATGTAGAAGCAAGTTGCCCCTCGCAAGCTGGGGTTCGTGAAGGCTCCCAGGTGAATTTCAAAGGCAACATCGCCTGCTCTAGCCCGACTATTAATCCAGAAAGCACTCTGACTTTCGCTGAGATCGTCGGGGACCAGCAACACCTCAAAGCTGCGCGAACGCAACTCCAGAACCATGAGGTCCCGTAGCTGAATCATTTCTTGGGCTTCGGTTGTCCCCCCGGCGATCGCGCCGGGGTCCGTCACACCATTTTCAAAGCCACCATGGCCTGCGGAGAGAAAAATGCGTCCCATTTAGGAGGTAATAATGAATACGCGGCCCGGGTGAGAGTCCCCGTAGGATACTACAACACTCAATCGGCTTTGGTCAGGATTGGCAGGAGGGCTTAAGCCCCCTTAGCAACCCAGGGCCATTGCCTCATGGGCAGCAGCATAGAAGAAGCTTGATTCACAAACCAAATCTATGGGCTTTCCAGCACCTGCTCGGACCTATTCCCAATCTCCCCACAGTCCCAGGGAATTCCGGGGAGTTTTGCAAGCCGTCAGACCTCCAGGGCAAGCCCCAACCCCATGAACCTTGACCAGGCCAGGTTCCAACTGCGCCTTTGCCAATGGGATTGGGCCACCCGTTCTATCCCCCGTTCTCTCTCCGCAGCTCCAGAATCAACTTGACGAGCAGGCCTAGCCCCCAGCGAGCCCATGGGCAGAGAACGGTCGCTCAGGCGCTTGGGCGATCGCACTTAACAAAGCCCCAAAGCCCTCCTGCATCTGAGCCACATCCTCGGGTGATAGCACCGCAGGATTGTAGAACCATGCACAAGCCTCACCACTCTCAGCAACCTGAATTGTCAAGGCCTGACCCAAACGATGGGGTAATTCCGTCATATCCGCCACCACCTCGATCAGCACAGGATAGAGGGAGGGTAACTTCGTGGGATTGACTCCCAAAGCCAAGTCCTGGCGATGCGTCAAAGCCTGCTCCAGAAAACTGAGTTCATCTAAGACAACTTCCAAGTTCTCCAGCAGAGAGTGATGAGGCTGCACGCCAAATCGAGCTGGAACATGGCTGGCAAACAAAGCCGCCAACTCATCGGAACAGAGAAGTTGCTGTAAACCACTACTGCGCAAACCCACCTCAACTCCGGCAGTGGATTCCCCATCAGAAAGGCCCTGGAGATAGGCTGCCAACACGGTCAGCAACACTGCCCCACCAAACTGGGCTAAACAATCCTGAAATGCCTCATTGCCTCGGGCAAACGAAGGGTCTAGTTCTAGAGGAAGCCGAGCAAAGATTGACCCCAAACCGGGCTCACCTTCTGCAAGAGGAAGTCGAAGTGGATTCAAATGCGTGAGACGATGCAGCCAAGCGGGCTCGTGGTCCGCAATTCGTTTCTCCAACTGGGCGATCGTGCGCAGCTGAAACGGCTTCAGCCGGGGCAACCGCTGGCCAATCGACAGGGGGAGCTGGGTTCCCAGCAGGGGACGACCCAACGGTGTCAGGAAATTGGAAAGCCTCACAGCGCCATTGAGCACCGCCACCGTAATGCCCTGGGGGTGAATATCTAGCACCGTTCCTGGCGGTGCATTACGGGGGTTGATCAGTGCCGTCCCAGCCCGGGAACGAGCAATCACCTTCACCTGGTCAACGCCATACCAGCTATTACTGCATAAACTATCCGCCCCATAGCCCAACCAAAGCTTTGTTGCCGTCTTAGCCGCCGCAGCCTTGCGATGGGTGCAATGGCGAATCGAAGCCAACAGTTCTTCAGCAGTGGACTGCCAAACCAAAACACCTTGGGTAATGGGCTGAAGACTAGATCTTTGAGCAGTGAGCCAGTCGGGAACAGACTGGCGCGACAGGCTATCAAGCAGTCGATTTGAAGAGGAAACAACCATGTAGGTCAAACCAAGACAGAAGCGGGCCTCACACAGAGACCAAATCTCACTCAGGGGAGAAATGTTGTGCGAAGTTGTTCCTCATTGCAGCGCTTGCTCTTCCAATCCGCAGGGTTTTAATTAAACCGGTGATCGAGATCGCTAAACGAAGTGATCTCGGCCCCAAGCTCTGTCAGAAGAGAAATGACTTAGAGAGTTCGAAAAGATACAAAAAGGAGCAGGGGACTCGCCCCTGTTGAGCATGCTTTGCAATTCAACGGGCTAACTGCTTGGAGCTGCGGCTAGCAATCGATAGAGTCTCCAACCAGGGAACCCGTGATGTGATGGCAGTCATCTCTCTGGATTTCCCCAAGGGGCAATCCTTTCTCTACAAATAAGAAATTGGCCGCTTGAGCGAGAAAAACGAAGTATCAAAAGAAAAATGTTGCGAGAGAAGCTACGCAGGAACAAATACTCACGAGAGAGCCCAAAAAGCGGATTAAAGTTTCAGTAAAGCCCTCAGGCTAGCCAGGGCTAGAGCACATTGCTCCTTCACAGTCGCGGCCTGAACAATCAGAAGAGCTACAGAGATAGACCATACCGTTTACACAATGGCCTCAAACTTCATCTCCACCGTTATGGCTCTCGCCATGCTCCAGAGGACTCAGCCAAAGAAGAAGGAGTCTCGAACAGGCCGTAGCTTCAACATTCAAGCCAGGTAGGGTTGAACATGAAAAGTAAGCTACGAAACATGGCGAAACTCCGGTTTTCGATATTGTCAGGTTTGATAATGGGTCTAGGTAAAGCGATCGCACCTACAAGCTCCTCCATATCAGCAGCTAGCCCTAACGGGTCAGCTGACATCAGGTCGGCTTACGGAAGAGCTCATTAAGCTCTACAGAGGGAAAACAGCTAGAAGCAAACCACCTCTATCAACGCTCCCCCAATAGCGGCCCTCTCAAGCAGATTCTTCGGAAAATGCTCCCCGCAGCCTGAAGCACCCTCTGGGGCACAAGCTTCAGCCTGGCAACAAGACAGAGTCAAATCTGTACGAGCTGTCCTGCAAAACGCGGCCCCATCCATCCCACTCATTGCTTCTCCCGGATCATGTTTGCACCCCTTGAGCAGTACCAATCTTCCGGCATCCACTCCCCAGACCTGGGCGACTTTATGTTGCGGGTGCAAGATGCAGTGCGCCAACAGTTCAGTGGCGACCTCTGCTTTCGCACCCATGCCGAAGCAGTCTGGAAACTCAGCTTTCGTCATGGCCGCTTGATTTGGGCCACTGCGGGGATTCACCGTGTGCGCCGCTGGTGCTGCATTACTCACCAACACCTGGGTTCAGCCCAGCTACCCAGTGGAGCCGCTGCAGCAGATAGCCACTGGGAATACCAAGCTCTACTCCACCTGGCCCACAATGGCGTTGAACGAGACAAGCTCCAGGCCATGATCCAGGAAGCGATCAAAGAAGTTTTATTTGAGCTGATTCAAATCCTCAGCAATTCCTGGGAAGCCCAAACAACCATCACCGAAGAACCCATCAAGCTAGAAGAAGCCGTTTGCTTCTTTGCCCTCAACGACCTGCTCGACGAGGTCAATCAAGACTGGCAGGCCTGGTGTGCAGCCCAGCTACAAATTTATGCACCGACTTCAGCCCCCGTCATTACCAGCACCGAAAAGCTCAAGCGCAAGCTTCCAGAAGCGGCCTATAACCAGCTGAGCCGAATGCTCCAGGACAAGCGCTCCCTGCGAGAGCTGGCCATTCTCACCCGCCAAGACATGGCACAGCTCACCCAAACCCTCGTGGGTTACGAGCGCCCTGGTCTCATTCGCTTTGAGCCAATCCCTGACCTAGTCTTGCCAAAGGCGGCGTAAGGTTCAACCTCGAAAACTCCATTCTCGAACGGCCAATAAAAAGCCCAGACAATATTCATTGTCTGGGCTTTTTATTGATTCAGCGCTCCTTTATTGATGGAACAATTCCACCCTCAAGGAACAAGGGCAAGCTGCATGGGCTAAGCTGCCGCCCCCGCTTCTCCCTCTTTATTGTGGCTAGCCAGGCGATCCATCAGTCCAGCACTGGCTTCATTCATACCCACCAGGTTCACTTCAACCTCACGCTTGCGGAAACGGAAGACGATTTTATCGATCGCATCCACAGCGGTTTGATCCCAAATATGGGCATGGGTGAGGTCAATGGTGACAGTCTCTAGACCTTCCTCACGGAACTCAAAGCGATTGAGCATGCTGCCCACGGAGGCGAAGAAGATATCACCAGAGATGTTGTAAGTCCGAGTGTCACTGTTTTCCTGACGAACAGAATCCACATGGACGATGTCGGCTACTTTGCGGCTGAAGAAGAGACCACTCAGCGCTACGCCAGTCAAAACGCCGTAGGCCAAATTGCTTGTGGTTAGGGTCACGACCACTGTGGCAAGGGTCACTGCAGTTTCATTCTTGGGAATCAGCCGAATGTTGCGCAGAGAAGCCCAGCTAAAGGTGCTGATGGAAACCATGATCATCACCGCAACCAGGGCTGCCATGGGAATCTGAGAGACCCATTGGCTTCCCACTAAGGTGATCATCAACAGAAAGACACCGGCTGTCAGGGTGGAGAGACGGGTACGCCCCCCAGATTTGACGTTGATCACCGATTGGCCAATCATGGCGCAGCCTGCCATGCCGCCGAAGCAGCCTGTGACAATGTTGGCGATGCCCTGGCCCTTTGCTTCTTGATTTTTGTCGCTGGGGGTATCCGTAAAGTCATCCACGACATTGGCCGTCAAGAAGGAATCGATCAAGCCGACCATCGCCAAGGAAATGGCAAAGGGCAGAATAATTTCGAACGTTTCCAGGCTGAAGGGAAGCTGGGGAAGGTGAAAGGGAGGAAGGCCGGTTGGGATTTCGCCCTTGTCTCCCACATTGGGGATGTCCATGTCGGTGACGAGTGAGATCAAAGTTAGGACTGCGATCGCCACCAGGGGTGAAGGCACTAGGGTCGTCAACCGAGGCAAGCCATAGATAATGACTAAGCCGCCGGCCACCATGGCATAGACGCTCCAAATGGAATAGTCCAGTACGCCTCCCGCAACATCTGCCCAGGGAAACAGTTGTGGAAGCTGAGCCTTGAAAATGATGATGGCCAGGGCATTGACAAAGCCCACCATGACCGCACGAGGCACAAACCGCATTTGATCCCCAACGCGCACAAAGCCCAGAATGATTTGGAAAATTCCGGTCAGGATCGTTGCGGCAAAAATATACTCTAGGCCGAGCTCCCTTCCATAGGTTGCGGTCAGAGGCGTAAACAGCAGTGACATGGCACCCGTCGCCGCTGAAATCATCCCCGCTCGTCCTCCCAGGAAGGCGGTGATAATGGCAATACAAAATGAAGCGTAGATCCCCACCTTGGGGTCCACATCGGCAATGATCGAAAAAGCGATCGCCTCTGGAATTAGCGCTAGAGCTACTACAGCTCCCGACAGCAAATCGGCCCGCACATTGGAAAACCAAGCGCGCTTGTTTAAGACATTACTAATGTGGCTCAACAGAATCCTCCCTTTGCAACGACGTGCTCTCTCCGGTGTGACCCAGCCCGCACTGCTCAAAAATAGAGCAGTGGCTTAAGCTCGTAGCAGCTTCCAGTGGCGAACAGGGCCAGAAGCATTGAGAGACTGGACTCTAAGGCAGCGGAGATGCACGATCATCCAGTATAAAGAAGTATTGTGTCAGATTGTGAATGACTTTCTGACGGTCTCTGCTGGGAGGTGTGAGCCTTATAGCAGTATGGTTTAGCAACCCAATGGTTGAGCAACCAACAAGGTCCCTTCTCCCACCAGGAGCTTCCGCTTTGAGTGAGTCGATATCCAACGCCCCGTCACCCTCTGAAGGTGAATCCTGGCCAAAGCGCTACAGCGACTTTGTTGAAGAGATCATCGTTGGCACCATGAAAGGGCGCATTGCCTCGAAGGAGCAGGTCTATCGACTCCTTAGCGAGGCGTTAGTCGGGGGCGTGGGCGAGATTTTTGAGCGCTGTTTACTAGAACGCCAAGCCCAAGTTGAGGAACAGCAGAAGACTGGCACGGAGATGCAACAGGCTAAGGCGTTGCGCCAGTCCCGAGCACTCAAGGTGCTGGCAGAAGCCTGGGAGCGTTGGCAGAAGGATAATCAGGCCAAGAGCGCTTCGACCGCTGCGATTTCTCAGCTCCAGGCAGCCCCTGAAGAAGACCGCCTGTCCGTACTGTTCCAAATTCTGGACCCCAATCAAACCTACGTTTTCAATCGCAAGCAGATTGGCCTGTTGGCTGAGGAACTGCTCCAGGCTGAGGCTGACCTTCAACCTTTGGGCCGTGGACTCAACCAAGGACTCAAAGCTTTTGCAGCGATGGAGTCCCACTTAATTGGCTGGATGTACGATGCTCCCCAACGGGCTGTGGGGTTTGAGTCCAGTCGCCAGCAGGTGAGTCCTTGGAAATATTGGGCTCAGCATACGAGCAGTTCTCTGGCCCAGGAGCTGTTTGTCGGGCAAACCGAAAATCGCTCGGCTTATGAGTTGGCAGAAGCGCAAACGAATGTAGATCTTTCGGCCTGGATTGAGCTAGCCATATTGCTAAGGGGCATGCAGGGGGGCTTGGTCGCTTGGTTTGATAAGCAGCCCTACAGTCTGACCGGGGGCAAGAATTTAGCGGCCATGACCTTCCTCACCTTTGCGCTGCTGTGGTCGGAGCTGAGCGGTGGCTTCCGAGAGAATGAGCAGCTACCAGATCGTCAGGCAGAGACCTTGTCGCGGGCAACGTTCCAGGTTTCGCTGCAAATTCTGCGGGCCTTTGCCCAGCGGGATAGTTTTCCGCTCTATGGGGGGATTTTGGCGTCGTTTTCTGGGGATAGTTTCCGGGAGACGATGGGGTATTTGGACCAGCCGTTGCGGGCTTTGGAGAAGACCCAGGAGAAGGCTAGGATTTTGACTTTGGTGGCTTATTCCCAGGGCTGGGTGGGGGATGTGGAGACGAGTTTGGAGCTCCATTATGAGGCGTTGGAGCTGGCTCAGTCTGCGGAGGATCAGCGTTGTGCGATCGCGAATCTCAATCACATTAGTCGCGCGAAGTTGAAGCTGCAGGATTATGAGGGGGCGATCGCCCAGGGGCAGCGGGCGTTGATTTTGGCGCGGCAGACGGGGGATCAGCAGGGGGAAGCCCAGGCGATTGTGAGTACGGCCTATAGCGAGGTGCAGCAGGCTCAGGCTCAGGAGCGTCCCAATGTGGATCGGTTGGCGCTGACGGTGGAGCAGTTGCGGCAGGCGTTGCAGCGGGCGGAGAAGGTGGGCGATCGTGTGAGTCAAACGCTGTGTAGTAGTGGTTTGGGTCAGGCTTATTTATTGTTGGGTCGCAATCGGGCGGCTCAGGAGGCGTTGGAGTTGGCGATTAAGTTGGCGCTGCAGACGGGGAATGCGGATCTCCATGGTGTTTGTCGGGTGTATTTGACGGAGGCTTTGTATCAGCAGAATGAGGAGACGGAGGCGCTGTTTCAGGGCTGTTTGGGGATGTATTTGCTGGAGCAGCGGGGGGCGCCGGAGTGGCGGCAGGCGGCGGGGATTGTGAGTATTATTCAGGGCAAGCGGAGTGAGGAGGGGTTTGAGTTGGCGCTTCAGGCGCGGCGGAGTGAAATGATTGGGTTGATTGGTGTGGATGGTTTTGACTATTTGCCGAGGCTTTTGGAGAAGTATCGGGAGGGGTAGGGTTG